>CALKYK010000445.1 GCA_938003715.1 uncultured Gammaproteobacteria bacterium | reverse complement strand
GGACATTCGCGAGCTGGTTCGCGAGGGCCAGGAAGTGCTGGTGCAGGTCGTCAAGGATCAGCTCGGCTCCAAAGGCGCGCGCCTGACCACGTTCATAACGCTCCCGTCCCGATTCCTGGTGCTGATGCCGACCGGCAGCGGTGTCGGCGTTTCCGCTCGCATCGAGGACGAGGCGGAACGCACGCGCCTGCGCGAGGCGCTCGAGGGGATTCTCGACGGCGACAGCGGAGTGATCGTTCGCACGGCAGCCGAGGGCATCAGCGCCGATGCGCTGCGCGCCGACCTCGCGTTCCTGCGCAAGCTTTGGGCCGTCGTACAGGATCATTGCAGGAAGGCGCCGGTGAAGTCGCTGGTGCACGAGGATCTGCCGCTGCCGATCCGCCTGCTGCGCGACCTGGTCACCGCCGACGTCGAGCGTGTACTGGTCGACTCCGAGCCGGACTTCGAGAAGATGCGCGCGTTCACGGAAAGCTTCCTGCCGGAGCTGACGCCGATGATCACGCTGTATACGCGGCGCCGGCCGATCTTCGACCTGCACGGCACCGAGGACGAGATCAAGAAGGCGCTGGAGCGAAGTATTTCACTAAAATCAGGCGGATACGTTATCTTCGACCAGACCGAGGCGATGACCACGATCGACGTCAACACCGGCGGCTACGTCGGTCACCGGAACCTCGAGGAAACGATCTATCGCACCAATCTCGAGGCTGCGGTGACGATTGCCCGGCAGCTGCGTCTAAGGAACCTGGGCGGGATCATTATCATCGACTTCATCGACATGGAGGAGGAGGAGCACCGCACCCGGGTCATGCAGATGCTCGAACAATCTCTGGCACGCGACCATGCCCGGCACCAGCTGACGCCGGTGTCGCCCCTCGGCCTGGTCGAAATGACGCGCAAGCGCACCCGCGAGAGCCTGCAGCACGTACTGTGCGAAGACTGTGATCACTGCGACGGCCGCGGTTTCATCATGACCGCGGAGACCGTGTGTTTCGAAATCTTTCGCGAGATCATTCGCCAGCACCGGCAGTTCAAGTTCGAGGAAGTGCTGGTCCTTGCACACCAGGACGTCATCGAACTGATGCTCGACGAGGAAGCGAACGGGCTCGCCGAGATCGGCGAACAGATCGGCAAATCGATACGACTGCAGCCGGAGGCGCTGTACCTGCGCGACCAGTTCGACGTCGTGCTCATTTAAGCACCGCATATGAAAGGTTGGCTCGGCAAACTGTGGAAAGCATTCGCGTATTTCGCGGCGGGCGTCGTGATTCTGCTCGCGATCGCGGTCGGCGTCTTTCGCCTGATGCTGCCGCGCCTGCCCGAGTACCAGGCCGAGATCAAGGGCTGGGCCAGCACCGCGATCGGCATGCAGGTCTACTTTTCGGGCATGACGGCGCGCTGGCGACTGAGCGGTCCCGAGCTCACGTTTTTCGATGCGCGCCTGCACCGCGCCGACTCGGTCGAGAACATCCTCTCCGCCAGCGAGGTCAGTATCGGCGTCGGCCTGCTGCGCCTGATCGGTGACCGCGAATTGGTCGTCGATCGCGTCACGATTCGCGATTCGGCGATCGACGTAGCCAAGGACGAAGACGGCAACTGGCTGGTGCAGGGCATGCCGATCGACGCCATCCTCGAATCGCGCGACGTCGCACCGGAGCCGGGCGGCGACTTCGAGATCACCGCGCAGGACATCGACGTGCTGTACGAGCATCCCGGCTCCGGCCAGCTAGTGCCGTTCACGGTGCTGGCGCTGAACGCATCGCGTGACGACGAACTGCTCGCAATCGAAGCCGATGTTGCGCTGCCGGACGACTTCGGCAATCGCCTCGAGGTTTCCGCTGAGCAGCTGCCGGCCGCCGGGTCCCCGGCGACCTGGCGCTTTTTTGCCGAAGGTGACGACCTGGCACTGGCCGGCTGGTCGCGTCTGCTGCCGGTCGGCTTCCCGGAGGTCGCTTCCGGCACGGCAGATCTCTCGGTCTGGGTCGATGCCGGCAGGCACGGCGTCGAAAGCGCCACGCTCGGCATCGACATCAGCGACCTCGACGCAGCCGGACCGGCCCTGGCGTCGCCGTTCAGCCTGCGCGGCACGTTCGAGTACTCGACCGAGCTCGACGGCTGGCTGCTCGCTGCAACCGGATTCAGAATGATCACCGCCGACGGCACCTGGCCCGAGACCGAGATTACGCTGCGCATCGTCGAAGACGATGACGAACCACTGAACGGCCTGCGTGCGACCGCGAACTACCTGAACCTGGACGATATACGCTACCTGCTGCCGTGGCTCGGCGAGGAACGTCGGGCGCTCCTGGCTCGCTACGCTCCGAGCGGCGAGGTTCGCGATCTCGCGCTGGAGATCCTCGAACTGCCGAGCGGCGAGCCGCAATACGACATAGCCGCCGAGTTCGAGAACGCCGGCTTCGCAGCCGGCGACACGGTCGCGGGCGTTCGCGGCTTCAGCGGCCGGGTGCGCGCCGATCGGAGCGGCGGGCGCGTGGAAATGCTGGCGCCTGGCCTGGTCGTCGATACTGCCGACCTGCTGCCCGAACCGATGGTTTTCGACGAGGCCAGTGGCACGGTCATCTGGCGCCGCAATCGCGACGGCATCATCGTTCTGTCCGACGCGGTGACGATCCGCAACGCCGATCTCGAAAGCCAGATGAGCCTGCAGATCGGCATTCCGGATGACGCAACGTCGCCGTTCATCGACTTCGAGAGCAGCTGGCAGGTGTTCGACCTGCGCTCCATGCAGCGTTACCTGCCGCAGAAGTTCATCATGCCGAATCTGCGCCAGTGGCTGGTCGACGCGTTCGTCTCGGGTTCGGTTACGCGCGGGACGACCCGTTTCACCGGGCAGCTCGACGAATTCCCGTTTTCCGGCGGCGAAGGCGTGTTCCGTATCGAGGCGCGACTCGAGGACGCGGTGCTGCGCTATTCGCCGAACTGGCCGGCGCCGGAATTCCGTCACCTCGAGGTGATCGTCGACAACATGCGTCTCTACTCGACCGAGAATTCCGCCGTCAATGTCGGCAACGTGGTCGAGGACGCGCGCATCGACATTCCCGATCTGCGCGCGCCGGTGCTTGAAATCGAAGCGTTCGCCACCGGTTCGATGCAGTCGATCCGCGACTACGCGATCTCGAGCCCGATCGATACTGTGCTCGGCGGCCAGCTGTCGCGGATCGCGGTCGACGGCGACGCTTCGTTCGACCTGAACGTCACCTACCCGATCCAGGACAAGGAAAACTACGATTTCGAGACGCGCGTGCGTCTGAGGGACGGCGTGGTGCGCGTCGAAGGATTCCCGGCGCCGATATCGGAACTGAACGGCCTGGTCGCGATCACGCGCAACGACGTGACGTCGGAGTCGCTGTTCGGCCGCTTCCTCGGCGAGCCGGTCGACCTGGCGCTGTCGCGCAGCCAGGATGCGGCGGCGCCGTACGGCGTCACGCTCGCTGCCGTCGGCCGCACGTCCGCGCCGGCACTGGAAGCGGAGCTCGGCCTGCCGATCGGCCCTCTGGCGTGGGGCGAGTTCGCCTACAGCGCCGAGGTACGTTTCCCGAATCGCGCCGCCGAGGCGCCCGCGCCGCTGACGATCGCCGTTGAATCGGACCTGTTCGGTTTCGCGACCGAGCTGCCGGCGCCTTTCGCGAAGGCCGACGACGTCACGATGCCGATGATGATGTCGCTCGAATTTCCGTCGCCGGGCGAAATCACGACGACCGGCAGCCTGGCCGGCGACGTGAAATGGACGGCGCGCTTCGAAAAACCCGATGCCACATGGGACTTCGATAGGGGCGTACTTGCGCTCGGCGGCGACTACCCGCTGGCTGCGGACGTGCGTGGCCTGCACATCCACGGCCAGACGCCAGAGGTCGACCTCGCGGAATGGCTCGCCATTGCGCGGCGCGAAAGCGGCGGATTGGGTATCGGCGAGCGCATTCGCTCCATCGACATCGACGTCGGCTACTTTTTCGCGGTCGGCCAGCGCTTCGTCAATCACCGCATACGCGTCGACCGAAGCGGCGAGGACTGGCTGATCCGGCTGGCCGGCGAGTCGGCGGACGGCCAGGTAACCGTGCCCTACGATTTCGCGGCCGGGCGGCCGATCATGCTCGAGATGGAGCGGCTGGTGCTGCCCGGCAACGAGGATGCCGCCGCCGATGAAGAGACCGGGCTCGACCCGCGCACGCTGCCGGCGATCACCATCAACGCGGCCGATTTCGGCATCGGCGAAAGGCGCTTCGGCGCGCTCGATACCGCGTTCGAAAAGACGGGTCGCGGGCTCGAGGCCGCAAGCCTCCGCGCCGAAGACCAGACGTTTACGATCGAAGGCACCGCGGGCTGGATCATGGATGCTTACGAAGCGTCGGGACAGCGCACCTACCTTACCGGGGTCCTGCAGAGCACCAATATCGAGCGCACGATGCGTCGCCTGGGCTACGAGCCCGGCATCCTCGGCGACACGATGCGCGTGCAGTTCGACGTCGGCTGGCCCGGCGGGCCGGGACGCGAGTTTCTGCCGCACCTGAACGGCACGGTCGAAGTCAGCCTGGGTCCCGGCCGCCTGGAAGACGTCGAACCGGGCGCGGGACGCGTGTTCGGACTGATGAGTATCGTAGCGCTGCCGCGCCGGCTGGCGCTGGACTTCAGCGACGTGTTCGACACCGGCTTCAGCTTCGACCAGATCGTCGGCAGTTTCCGGCTCGTCAACGGCGAGGCATATACCTGCAACCTGACCCTGACCGGCACCGCGGCCGACGTCGGCATCGTCGGACGCACCAGCCTGCCGAATCGCGAGTACGAGCAGGTCGCGCTGGTGAGCGCGAACGTCGGCAACACGCTGCCGCTCGTCGGCGGCGTGATCGCGGGACCGCAGGTCGCGGCCGCGCTGCTCGTTTTCTCGCAGATCTTCAAGAAGCCGATTCAGGAAATGAGCCAGGTTTACTACGCGATCGACGGCGGATGGGACGACCCGATGATCGATACCGCTAACCCGGCACGCTTTGCCAGTGCCAGCAGCCTGGCCGGCTGCATCGATGCCAACCCGTAACCGCGGAGTCCGCGTTGCCGCGCTGCAGATGTGCAGCACCGCCGATGTCGAGGAGAACCTTGCAAAGGTGGATGCGCTGCTGGAGCGAGCCGCCGGCCGCAAGGTGACGCTGGCCGTACTGCCCGAAAACCTTGCCATCATGGGCGTCGCCGACGAGGACAAGCTCGAACACGCCGAGGTGCCCGGTGCCGGGCCGATCCAGGATTTCCTTTCGGCCGCCGCGCGGCGCCACGGCATCTGGCTCGTCGCCGGCAGCATACCGCTGGCCACCGACGACCTGAAGCGCGTGTACGGCGCATCGCTCCTGATCGACGCCGACGGGAACACGAAGGCCACGTACCGCAAAATGCACCTGTTCGACGTCGATATCGGCCGCCGCGGCGAACGCTACCGGGAGTCGGCGACAATGGCGCCGGGCGACGAACCGGTCACGGCAGACACGCCGGCGGGGCGCCTGGGCCTCACAATTTGCTACGATCTGCGTTTTCCGGAACTGTACCGGCGCCTCGTGGACGACGGAGCCACGATCTTCAGCGTACCGAGCGCGTTCACCCGGGTTACCGGGCGTGCGCACTGGCACAGCCTGCTTCGGGCGCGCGCCATCGAGAACTTGAGTTACGTCATCGCGGCCGCACAATACGGCAGGCACGCGAGCGGCCGCGAAACCTACGGCCATTCACTGATCGTCGATCCGTGGGGCCGGGTCCTCGCCGAGGAGCCGCGCGGCGACGCGGTAGTGAACGCCGTCGTCGATGTCTCGCTGGTCGAAAAGCTGCGCCGGGATTTTCCGACGCTGTCGCACCGGCGGCTGGGATGAGAACAGGACGAGCATGAACGAAGCAACGACGGGTTCCGCGGTCGACACGGTGATGTCGCGAATGCTCGCGCCAGCGGGCCTGCAGGAAGAGCACCTGAATCGTGCCCTCGGCGCACTGTACCGGCGCGACGTCGACCACGCAGACCTGTATTTCCAGGTCAGCCGCAGCGAGTCGTGGACGTTCGAGGACGGCATCCTCAAGGAAGGCAGCTTCAGCCATGACCAGGGCGTGGGTGTGCGGGCGGTTTGCGGCGAAAAAACCGGGTTCGCCTACGCCGAGGAACTGGTCGTACCGGCGCTGCAGGAAGCGGCGGGTGCTGCGCGTGCGATCTCGCGGCAGGGCCAGTCGAAATCGGTCCAGGTCGCACGCCGTGCGGAATCGCCGAGCCTGTATCCGGCAACGGACCCGACCGCGAGCATCAGCGACGAGGACAAGAAAGCGCTGCTCGGACGCATCGACGCCGAAGCGCGCAAACTCGACCCGCGCGTCGAGCAGGTCATCGTCAGCCTGACCAGCCACCAGGACCTGGTGCTGATCGCGACGGCAGACGGCAGCATGGCCGCGGATGTGCGGCCGCTCGTGCGACTGAACGTGTCGGTCATCATCGAACACGAGGGGCGCCGCGAGCAGGGCTACGCGGGCGGCGGCGCCCGCAGCGACCTGCGCTACTTTCTCGGC
>CALKYK010000444.1 GCA_938003715.1 uncultured Gammaproteobacteria bacterium | reverse complement strand
AGCACGCCGCAGCCTACTGGGGCCTTGCGAATCTGAAGACGTTCCGCTTCCGCGACGACGAGGTCGCGGCGATGGAAGCGCTGCTTGAATACGACGAACTGGCGGACTCGGCGAAGGCGCAGCTGCACAACGCGCTCGGACTCGAGCACGAGGCGCGCGAGAATTACGAGACCGCCTTCGCGCACTTCGAACGCTGCAATGCGTACCGCAGAGCCGAGGAGTCCTATGACCCGGTCGAAACGGAGAGCACCAACGATCGCATCATCGACATGTTCGATCGGCAGTTCTTCGAGCGCAATGCGGGCTCCGCCGATTTCGACGTTACGCCGATCCTCATCGTCGGCCTGCCGCGATCCGGTTCGACGCTGATCGAGCAGATTCTCGCGAGCCACAGCCGGATCGAGGGCACGCACGAGCTCGGCGACCTGTCGCGCGCGGTGCAGCACTTGCGCCGCAAGACCGATCGCCGCGCCCGATACCCGGAAGCGCTCGCGTCACTGACGGTCGACGGCTGGCGCGAAATCGGCGCGGAGTACCTGGAACGGACGAAGATCCACCGCAGCGGCATGCCGTTCTTCATCGACAAGAACCCTAACAACTTCATCCATGTCGGCGTGCTGAAGCTCGCGTTGCCGAATGCGAAGATCATCGATGCGAGGCGGCATCCCATGGACAGCTGCTTCGGTTCCTTCAAGCAGCTGTTCGCGAGCGGCCAGCCGTTCACCTACGACCTGACCGAACTCGGTCTCTACTACCTGCAGTACCGGCGACTGATGCAGCACTGGCACGAGGTGCTGCCCGGTTACGTGCTCGACGTCGAGTACGAAAACGTCGTCGCCGACCTCGAAGGCCAGGTGCGTCGCCTGCTCGATTTCGTCGGTTTACCGTTCGAGGAAGCCTGCCTGCGCTTTCATGAAACGGAACGTGCCGTGAAGACCGCGAGTTCGGAACAGGTGCGACGCCCGATCTACTCGACCTCGGTCAACCTCTGGCGCAAGTACGAGCCGCACCTGTCGGAGCTGATTCACATACTGAAACCGGTGCTGCCCGCGCAGGACGGCGAAACATAACGCCGGGTGCGCGCAAATCTGCCGCCAAGTCCTTGATAGATCGGGACTCTCCCCGGCCCGCGAGGCCCAAGGCACGGGCAAGTTTGTGGCTTTTTCAACACAAACCGCAGTGAATCGCGATTGTTACATCTAAAGCCTTGTGAAGGCTCGGAATGTGTCCTAAATTTGGGTCGATTCCGGGTCCCGTCTGTGGACCTGACGCCACAAACCACACGCTCGGGGGAACGACGAGATGCCAGCCACGCAGAAGTTTTCCATCACACCCGTAACCGCCGCCGTCACCGCAGCCCTCTACCCGGGCTACGTCGCCGTCGCACAGGACCAGGGCGGTTTGTCCTCGCAACAGGGGGCGCTCGAAGAAATCGTCGTTACCGCGCGCAAACGTTCGGAAACGGTGCAGGAAATTCCCGCGACCATCCAGGCGATCACGCAGGAATCACTCGCCGCGATGGGCGCGAAAGCGATGGAAGACTACGCACGCTTCGTGCCGTCGGTTAACGTCGTCAATTACGGCAGCGGCGCGACGACAGTCGTGTTCCGCGGTGCAATCACCGGCGCCGGCTACATCGGCCAGGCGACCTCGTCGGTTTATCTCGACGAAATCTCGATCACGCAGACCGGCTCGCAGCCGGAAATCCGTCCGGTCGACGTCGCACGCGTGGAGGCGCTGTCGGGTCCGCAGGGCACGCTGTATGGCTCGGATGCGCAGGCCGGCACGATGCGCATCATCACCAACCAGCCGTTGATGAACACGTTCGAAGCGATCTTCGACGGCGAGCTGCGCGGCGGCAACCAGTCCGACGCGAGCTACCGTGGATCGCTGGTCTTCAATATCCCCCTCGTCGAGGATCGCCTGGCGATGCGCATCGCCGCCTACAACGATCACGACGGCGGCTTCATCGACAACGTCTTCGGCCGCACACCGGACTGGTACGGCCTGGACGATCGCTCGGATCCGAGCAACAACAAGGCGCCGGCGCAGTGGGGCACGCTCGACAACTCGGCGTCAGTGGACGACAACTGGAACGATGCCGATATCTACGGCGGCCGCGTACACCTGCGCTGGGAAATGAACGACCGCTGGGCGCTGACGCTCTCGGGCCATCACCAGACCACGGAAACGGGCGCCGACAACTACTTCGATCCGTTCGTCGGCGATCTCGAAGTGGTGCGTTTCCACGACGAGTGGCGCAAGGAAGAGTTCAACATGGGCTCGATCAAGCTCGAGGCCGATCTCGAATTCGCCCAGCTCGTCGCAGCGGCGTCCTATTACGAACGCCAGATCGGCGCCCTGTATGACATCACCACCTACGCGCACTACTGGGCTGCCCAGTACTGCCACGATTCCTATTACACCACGGCGGACTACCCGTACTACTGGACGAACCCGGATACCGGCTACATCGTCTGGTGGCCGGTGTACTGCCAGGGCCCGTCGGTCGATGCCGACTTCTTCAGCTCCTATGGTTCGAACGAAACCGGCAAGCTGTCCGAAGACGACAAGATGACCGCGGAAATCCGCCTCGCCAGCCAGGGCGACACCTTCGACTGGATCGTCGGCCTGTATTTCGAGGAGAGCAAGGACTCCTGGGTCGCACCGTTCGCGGCTCCGACGACGGGCGGCGACGGCAACGGCAACATCTACCAGAACTCGATGTCGCTGAATTTCTGGGAGTTCTATTTTTCCAACCTGTACACCTACCAGAACGGCACACCGACTTACGTGACCTACCCGGGCGCGCGCATGCACTGGTGGTCGCAGAGCCAGACCGACTGGGACCAGCAGGCTGTTTTCGGCGAAGTCACCTGGCACATCAACGACTCGGTCGACCTGACCGTAGGCGGTCGCTACTTCGAGCGTTCGAATACGAACTACTACCTGGTCAACCATCCGGGCGGTCCCGCACCCGGTGGCAGCGGCCTGCCCGCCGGCGAACCGGACATCCTGGCCGCCGATGCCCGCCTGCAGCGACTCGCTAACAACGGCAAGCCGTTCGGGCGCAAGGGCAAGGAAGACCAGTCGATTCCGAAGGTTTCGCTCTCCTGGGCGCTCGATGACAGCCGCATGATCTACGGCCTGTACACGCGCGGCCTGCGCCAGGGCGGCGTCAACCGCAGCCGCGGCGTTCCGTTCTTCCCGAACAACTACGACTCCGACATCATGGATAACTACGAACTCGGCTTTAAGTCGACGTTCAACGAGGGTCGCGGGCGCTTCAACATCACCGTTTACGACATGATCTGGAGCGACTACCAGCTGAACCTGGTCGACCCGGCCAGCCAGACCTGCCTGGACGCGAACGGCAACCCGGACGTCAGTCTCGAGGTGCCGGGCGTCTGCGGCCAGCCGTGGCAGGCGATCATCGCCAACGCCGGTGAAGCACACATCCTCGGCGTCAATACCGAGATCGACTACGCGCTCGGCTCGAACTGGGTACTCGGCATGAACTACGAGTGGATGGAAGCCGAGACGGACACCCAGCATGACCTCGACGGCGACGGCGACGACGACCTGATCAAGGGCCTGCGCCTGCCGCTGGTGCCGAGCGCCAAGGCTTCGGCCTGGGCCGAGTACCGGCAGCCGGTCGACCTGTTCGGCGGCGAGGAGTTCTTCGTCCGCACGCAGTGGTCATACACCGGCGACAGCCTGAACATCCTGGAGCCGCTGCCGGAATCGGATCCGAACGCGCAGTTCACGAACCCGGCCTACGTGATCGGCGACATCCGCGCCGGCATCGTCGGTGAAGACTGGCAGTTCGACGTGTTCGTCAACAACATCACCGACGAACGCGCGAAGTACACGATCCAGTCAGGACTGTTCGAATGGGGCGCAGCACAGATGGCCGAAGGCCGCCCGCACCACCAGACGGTGTTCACGAACCGGCCGCGCGAGGTCGGTATCCGCTACATGAAGCGTTGGGGGGACT
>CALKYK010000443.1 GCA_938003715.1 uncultured Gammaproteobacteria bacterium | reverse complement strand
CGTGCTCCGGCAGCGCGACTTCCTTGGTATCGATCTTGACCCCGACCGTGGTCAGGTACTTCTCGGAAAAGTGATTGTTGACGAAGCGTTCGACCGTGCTCGTCTTGCCGACCGCGAAGTCGCCCACGACACAGACTTTCGACGTGACCGTGTTCATGCGCGGGTGGCGTTCAGCGTGACAGCGACAGCCGCACGTCGACGCGGCGCGACTCGAGGTCGAGCTCGCCCGACTCCGGCACGTCACTCTCGACGCTGATCGCATCTTCGGGAACGCCCGCCGCGACCAGCGCGCGGCGCACGACGTCGGCGCGACGGCCGGCCAGGCGCTCGTTGATCGCGGCGTCGCCGATGCCGTCGGTAAAACCGACCAGCGTGACGCTCAGTGTCGCGTCGAGATCCGCCGCCTGCGCAGCGAGCATCGCGATCATTGCCGCGTTCTCAGGCAGCGTCGCCGCGCTGTTCGGCGTCAGCGACGTTCCGTCGGAGAAGAAGTAGCGCTGCCCGTCGCGCGTGGAAACGCTTGCCGTGAGTTCGGTCCACTCCGACACCTGCACGCTGTCGAGATCGACCGGCCACGGCAGGTCGGCCGACGCCGCGCGTGCTGCGTCCAGCCAGGCTTTCGACGCTGTACCGGTAACTACGGCAGTGCCGTCGACCATGTTCACGGTCATGCGCAGCGGCACCTGCAGGTGCTCGCGGACGACCGCGGCGCGGTAGTTGTCGCTCATCCATATCTGCAGTTCGTGTATGCCCTCGATGTCGGCCAGGCGCAGCGCCGTTTGCTCCTGCCAGTCCAGCGGTGCGGGACCGGAAGCAATGAGCGTCGTGCCTTCGATGGAGAGCGTTACTCCGGACGGTGTGTCGAGCCGCGAATACAGTCTTTGCGCGACGATCTCCGGGTCCAGCGACTGGTAGGGTCTAAGCTCGGCCTCGATGCGGTCCGGCTCGATACCCGCCTCCGCCGCGACCTCCTCGATCGTTGGCGCAAGCGGGTCGCGCAGGCCGCGCAGTGTGAACGTCGAGCCGCTGCGTTCGAGATCGCCGACGTAGTAGCCGGCTGTCGCCGCCAGCACCGCCTCCAGCCTCGCCTGGTCGCGCGAGTACATGAAACTGACGACGCCGACACCGAGCAGCACGGTGCCAAGTATCAGGAGCAGGATGATCGTCGGCGTGGACAATCCCTGTTTCTTCGCCTCTTGTTCCTGCTGCGCCTCGAAGCGCAGGCAGTGCGCGAGTTCTTCCTCGACGCCCTGGATCGTGCTGGTGTCGCCGGCGTAGCCCGGCAGCGCATCGCCGTGGCGAAAATGTATGCGCTCGAGAATCGCGGTCAGGTCTGCGCGCAGCGATCGCGGCGGCAGGCCGCGAATCACACACACCAGCAGCGCGTGCGGTCCGTGCACCGCCCACAGCGTGAACTCGCCCATGTCCGCCGTTTCCAGCCGCCCGGTGCGGTCGGGGGAGAAAGATTCCTTCACGAAATCCTGGATCGCGGTGAACATCGCGCTGACCGCGTCGCTGTCCTTGATTTTCGCCGCGTCGTGATGCACGTGGCTGATCAGGAGCCCGTTCTCGCGGCTGATCAGGTACGCCTGCTCGACGCGGTAGAGCAAGGTTTTCTGCAGCACGAAGTCGCCGAACGGCACGCCGGCGCGCCAGGCCTGCAGCCTCCACTTCAGGCCCTTCGCCGACAGGCTGTGCTCGATCGCCTGGTTGATCTGCTGCGTGAACGTGCGCAGCGTGTGCATGATCGACTTGCGAATCGCCGGGCCCATTA
>CALKYK010000442.1 GCA_938003715.1 uncultured Gammaproteobacteria bacterium | reverse complement strand
GTCCCCTCGAGTTGTGGCAACGTTAACCCCCACATCTCGGTGGCGCGCCGCGCGTTGAAGGACTGGGGAATCACCGCCAGGGCACGGCAGCGAGTGCCCCGTTCCGATGAACTGATCGGCCCGGACCCGGTCGGCATCGGCGGCTACGAATCCGGACGGCCGGTACTGGAGTGACGATGACAGACACACATCCGCTGATCGAACGCCTGCTGGTCGAATACGGCTATCCGGAAATACATCTCGGCAATCACGAGGAATTCGTTGCCGCCGCGGGGATGAACGTCCTGTTCTTTCCGGGTGATCCGCAGACCGTGCGCGATGCGACGGACGTCGCGGTGATCCTGCCCGAGCTGGTCCGCGCGTTCGACGGCCACCTGAATCCGGGCGTGGTCACGGATACGTTCGGCGACGGCAAGGCGCTGAAGCGCGAATACGGTTTCATGGAATACCCGGCGCTGGTCTTCGTCCGCGAAGGCGGCTACGTCGGCACGCTGACCCGGGTTCGCGACTGGTCGGAATACCTGGAACAGATAACGGCGTTTTTCGCGGCGCCGGTGAAACGGGCGCCCGGGTTCGCGATACCGGTCGTTTCCGCCTGACCGCGACTGCAGGAGAGAGGTCGAAGCACGATGGAATTCAGAGGCATCCCGGTGCGGACGATCGGCCCCGGTTCCCAGCCCGGCGAACCCGACGGGCAGTCGCTTGCGTATATCGACATGCCGAAAGGCATGTCGACCTATACACCACCCGCCGTACTCGACCCGGAGCGGATTTCGGCGCTGGACGGCGCGAAGGAAGCGCTGCGCTGGCTGCAGTCGGCGCTCGACCGCCACGATGCGCCCGGGCAGGCAATGCTCGCCGACCTGACCGCGCTCGACGATGCAAGTCGCGAAATCGTCAACCAGGTCCTTGGCGAAGGCGAGGTGGCCATCAATATCGATGGCTCACCGCGGGTTCGTATCCAGGAGTCCGTGCTCGCCGGAGTGTGGCGAACGTTCGTCTACGATGCGGAGGATCGCATCGCCGCCGACCTTCTCGAGGTTGGCGAGATACCGGCTCTCGTACGCGACGATCAGCTCCGGGTGCGCCGGATCGATATCGATGCCGACGGCGCCGGGCCCGAAATTGCGAATGCGCTGCCGATCCTGGTGGAAGTCGACGGCTATCGCAGCACATATACCCCGGGCGCACCAGGCGAAGTGATCAACCTCAGCCTGCTGCCGGTCAGCGATGCCGATATCGAATTTTTGGACGAGCGCCTCGGCCGCTCGGGCATCGATATCCTGTCGCGCGCCTACGGCAAGTGCCGGATCACGGCCACCGCGGTGCCGAACGGCTGGTGGGTGCGATACTTCAATTCGATGGACATACTGATCCTGAACACGATCGAGGTGATCGACATCCCCCGGGTCGCCTGCGCAGCGCCCGAGGACCTCAGGGATTCGGCGTTGCGACTCGGCGAGATTCTCGAACCCTACCGGCAGGAGTTCGGCTCGTGACGGCAACGCCGTCCGCACTTGCCGAACGAGTGGGCGGCGACTCACGCCTAGAATGCCGGATCTGCTGGTACGTCTACGACCCGGGCGAAGGCGACCCGGTCGAGCAGGTCCCGGCCGGCACGCCATTCGCCGATCTGCCGCCACACTGGCGTTGCCCGCAGTGCGACGCGGCACAGGACCGGTTCCTGCAGATCGATGACTGAGGCGACGATCAGTGAAACCGGCCTCACGGCACGTTTCCGTGCCATCCACGAACTCCGCATGCGTTCGCTGCCCGTCTGCAATCCGAATCTCGTCGTCGAGACGATCGGTTTTCGCGGCATCGGCCCGCACAGAACAGGCGTGCTGATCACGCCGTGGTTCGTCAATCTCGTGTTGCTGCCGGGCGACGACACGTGGTCCGACGCAGCGTCAGGCAGGTCGGTCGGCGTCGCGCTGCCGTCCGGTGAACTGGACTTCACGGTCGTTCGCGACGACAAGCTCGGCACCTACCTGAGCGCCGTGCTGTTCCGCAGCTGTGACGCGTTCCCGGACATGGCGATGGCGCGCTCGATCGCAGAGGAAGTGGTCTGCCGGCTGTTTTCACCCCCTGCGCAAAGCCGGTCCGACGGAGGCGCGCGCGGCATGACCCGGCGCGCGCTGCTCGGCGGCACAGGCTCGGCCTGATGCACGAGCTGTCGATATGCCTGTCCCTGCTGGACCAGGTGGCGCAGCTGGCAAGACGGCACCGCGCGAGCGCGATTTCCGCAATTCGCGTCGAGATCGGTCCGCTTTCCGGCGTGGAACCGGAACTGCTGCGCAATGCCTGGCCGCTGGCGGCGGCCGGCACGATCGCGGCAGACGCACTGCTGGTCATCGACGAGGCCGCCGTCGTCGTTCGCTGCACGGCCTGTGGCTGCGAATCGCCGGCGTCGCCGAATCGGCTCGTGTGCCGCGAGTGCGGCGACTTCCGCACGCGGCTCGTCAGCGGTGACGAACTGATACTGCAGAGAGTCGTCCTCGGCCGCACACCGGACGGGGACGACGACCCAATCGCCACGCCGGTAGGTAAAAACGCCTATACCGATGCGCTTCGCCGGTGACTAGCGTAGACGCGACGATCATGGCTGAAGGCACGAAGCGAGCGGGGACACCGACATGCGACCGATAGCAACCATCATGACTTACTGCGGCACGAGCGCAGCGGCACTGGCACACAGCCTGCCCGCGGAAGACGGGTTCGCTGCACAGCTTGGCCACCATCTGTCCAGTCCACACCACCTGCTGTGGCTGTTGCCGGCAACCATCGTCACAGTGCTAGCGCTTCGTCACCGCGCACGCCGCGCCACGACCAAGTGACGAAACAGTCGGCAGTCCGCAATCGCTGAATCCGTTCGCTCGGCCGCGTCGGCCCGACTAGAATGCGTCGGCCCGACTAGAATTCGGTTCGGGCCGACAATGCCCGTACGCTGTGTTTCATGACTCCAGGAGCATCCATGGCTGCCGAGACGACCGGCCCTGCTGATCCCTTGCCTTCCGAATTCGCCGGCGACTCTGCCGGCCAAACCGCCCGGCGGCTGTTCCACGCGACCCGGCCCAAATTCTTTCCCGCCTCGGTGCTGCCGGTCGTTGCCGGCACGGCCTGGGGCGTTGCAGCGGCTGACGGATTCGAGCCGCTCGTATTCATCGTCGCGCTGATCGCAACAATCTGCGTCCACGCCGGCGCCAATGTGCTGAACGACGTCGGCGACGAACAGATCGGCACGGACCGGCAAAACGACAAGCGCATCTATCCGTACACCGGCGGCTCGCGATTCATCCAGTCGGGAATCATGGACCAGTCCGCGATGGCCAGGCTCGGCATCACCCTGCTGACCGTTGCGTCGTTCGGCGGATTCGTACTGCTGTGGATCAAAGGGCCGATGGTCCTCGCGTTCGGTATCGCCGGCGTCGCCCTGGCGGTCCTGTATTCGCTCGGACCCCTGCGCCTTTCCGGCCTCGGCCTCGGCGAACTTGCCGTCGCCATCGGCTTCGGCGTTTTGCCGGTCAGCGGCGCAGCGTGGCTGCAAAGCGGCCAGCTCGATCCGCCGCTTTTTTATTTCTCGATGCCGATCAGCGCGTGGGTCGCGGCGATACTCCTGATCAACGAGGTACCGGACATCGAAGCGGATTCCGCTGCGGGTAAACGTACCCTGCCCGTGCGGCTCGGTCTTGGTGGCACGGCGATGCTGTACGCCACGTTGCAGGCGCTGCCGCTCGCGGTGACCACACTGATGGCGATCGACGGCAGCCTGCCGCCCGCTTCGCCGCTAGTGCCCGCGGCACTGCTGGTCTGTGCCCTCCGCTCGGCACCCGCCATTCGGCACGGCCTCGCCGGTCGCGTAGCGTTGACCCGCGCAATCGAGGCGACGCTCGGGATACACACGATCGGCACGCTATGGCTCGCCGGTGTCGCCCTTTACGGATTCCTCGCAACGAGTTGAGTGTGCCGGCGTCCTCCGCAGACAATGCTGCCTCGACGCGCATCCGGATCAGGAAGGGTCTCGACATTCCTCTCGCCGGTGCGCCGAAACAGGAGGTCGTGCGCGCCGTCGTCCCGGGATCCGTCGCGCTGCTGGGTCCTGACACGATCGGACTGAAGCCCACGCTCGCCGTTAGCGAGGGTGATCGCGTTGCGCTCGGGCAGACGCTGTACACCGACAAGCGCCATCCGGCCGTGCGCTTCACGTCGCCGGGAAACGGCGTGGTCGTGGCAATCCACCGCGGCGCGCGCCGCGCCCTGCAATCGGTCGTCATCAGGCTGGACGACGATGCCGAGACCGCGCCCGTCGCCCCGGCAGGCGACACGCGCGCGGCGCTGCTCGAGTCCGGCTTGTGGGCGGCATTCCGCACCCGCCCGTA
>CALKYK010000441.1 GCA_938003715.1 uncultured Gammaproteobacteria bacterium | reverse complement strand
GAGACTGAATTAACATTAAGAAAGTAATATAAAATATTGTTTTATATGGCTTTCAATGCCTGGGCAGATTGACTGAAAGGATTACCGAAATGAACACGATTCGATTGTTGGCGCTGTTGCTGGCCTCCGGGCTGCTCGGTGCCTGTGCGTCGCAGACCATTCCCGACCCGGAACCCGAAGATGGTGCCTTCGGCAGTACCGACGACGGCATGGCCGGTACGGACGGATTCGACGACGGGGGCTTGGGTGCCGGCGAGGAATTCAGCGACCGGATGGGCGCCGACGAACTGGCGATGGTCATCTATTTCGACTTCGACCGTTCCGAAGTCCGCCCCGAATATGCGGACGTTCTGGCACAGCACGCCAATAACCTGGCCAACAATCGCCGCACCCGCATTCGACTCGAGGGACATGCGGACGAGCGGGGTTCGCGCGAGTACAACATCGGCCTCGGCGAGCGGCTCTCACAGGCGGTGCGGCGCATGCTGCTGATCCAGGGCGCCGGCGCCGACCAGATCTCCACGGTCAGTTTCGGCGAGGAGCGGCCCGCCGCTTTCGGCAGCGACGAGGAGGCCTACCAGCTGAACCGCCGCGTCGAAATCAAGTACACGAACTAGGCGCCATGACGCACTCGAAGACGATCGTGCCGCTGCTAGCGGCCGCGCTCTGCCTGTCCGGGTGCGAGCTGATGGAACCGCGCGAGGACCCGCGCGCGCAGCAGCTTGCGGATCTCGATCGCCGCCTGGCAGCGCTGGAACGGATCCTGGCGGGCGGCAGCCTCGTCGAGCTCGCGGTGCAGGCCGACGAGCTCGAGCGCCAGACCGCGGAGCTGCAGGGCAGGATCGAGTCGCTGGAATACAACGCCGAGGGCACGGCATCGCGCCAACGTGACCTCTACGTCGACCTCGACGACCGCATCCAGCAGCTCGAGCGCTCGCTGCAGGCTCGGGCTGCAGGCAACGTCACGGCCGTGGCGGAACCCGGGCAGCTGCTCGTGCCCGGGGGCAACGACCGCGAAAACTACGAGGCCGCATTCAACCTGCTGAAGGCGCAGGAGTACGAGGCCGCCGGCAATGCGTTTGCGCAATTCCTGGCCACGTTTCCCGACAGCGTGCTGGCCGACAACGCCCAGTACTGGCTGGCCGAGTCGTTTTACGTCCGTGACGAATTCGAAGAGGCGCTGGCCCAGTTCCGGGTCGTCATTTCGGGCTATCCGCGCTCGCGCAAGCTGCCCGACGCGTGGCTGAAGATCGGCTACAGCAACTACGAACTCGGTCGCTTCGACGCCGCGCGCGAGGCGCTCGCACGGGTGCAGGCGGAATTTGCCGATACGACTGCCGCTCGCCTTGCCGAACAGCGCCTGAAACGTATGGACGACGAGGGCCACTGACGCCGCACCCTTGCTTGTCATTTGAGTTTGGTCCGGTATCATCCCGCCGGCGATGCGGCCATCGCCTTTTCTGCGCGGGGCGTTAGCTCAGAGGTAGAGCATTCGGCTTTTAACCGACTGGTCCTAGGTTCGATCCCTAGACGCCCCACCATTTTTCGCTTCCGCCGTTGATTTCACCTAAAACCGAAGACCTCGCGCGGGGCTGCCGCTATCATTAGCCGCTTTGTGCGGCGACCGGGAAAGCTCGCGTGTCCGGCGATCACTGGAAAATTCACAAGTTCGGCGGCTCCAGCCTGGCCGACGCGGACTGCTTTGCCCGGGTCGGCAGGATCCTGGCCGCCATGCCGCACCGCCGTATCGGCGTCGTCGTGTCGGCGATGCGCGGCACGACCGACAGCCTGCTGCGCCTGACGGCGCTCGCGGAGCGCGATGCCAGCGCGTTCTCGCCCGTGCTGACCGAACTCGGCGAGCAGTACGCCAGGACCGCCAAAGCGCTCGTCGATGGCGAGCGCCTGGCCGTGCTGCTCGATGCCTGGGGCGAGGACGCGAAGCATATCGCGGAGGCACTCGTCGCCGTGGCCGCCGCCAGGTCCGCGCCGCAGCGCACCCGCGACGTCGTCGCAGGCTACGGCGAACTCTGGTCGGCGAGGTTGCTCGCTGCGCATCTCGCCGCAAGGCACAGCGAAACCCGGGGCGGCACCTGGCTCGATGCGCGCCGGTTCATCGTCGTGCGCCACGGCGACCTTGGTCCGACGGTCCTGTGGGATACGTCGCGTAAGAAACTCGCGGGCGAACTCGATGCGGATTTCAGCGGCATCGCGGTGGTTACCGGCTTCATCGCCTCGGACGAGGAAGGGCTGCAAACGACGCTCGGCCGCAACGGCAGCGACTATTCGGCCGCAATCCTTGCGGCGCTGACCGGGGCCGACGAACTCGACATCTGGACCGACGTCGACGGCGTGATGAGCGCGGATCCGCAGCGGGTGCCGGACGCGCACATCATCGAATCGCTGTCTTACAACGAGGCGCTGGAGCTCGCCTATTTCGGCGCCAAGGTCATCCATCCGCAGACGCTGGGCCCCGTAATCGACAACGGCATCCCCGTCGTCATTCGCAACAGTTTCGACCCCGCACATCCCGGCAGCCGCATCGGCGGAGCGACGAACGACGGCGGCCAGATCAAGGGCATCACCGCGATCAGCGGCATGGCACTGGTCAACGTCGAGGGCACCGGCATGATCGGCGTCCCCGGCACCGCGGACCGGCTGTTCGCCGCGCTGCGCGGCGCCGGCGTATCGGTCACGCTGATCTCGCAGGCGAGTTCCGAGCATTCGATCTGCATCGCCGTGCCAGCGGAGCTCGCCGGACGCGCCCGCGACGTCATTTCGGAGGCGTTTGCCGAGGAGCTTGCGGAAGGTCAGATCGAAAGCGTCGATGTGACCGGCGGCCAGAGCATCGTCGCGGTCGTCGGCGACGGCATGGCCGGGCATCCGGGCGTTGCAGCGAAGTTCTTCGGCACGCTCGGCCGGGCCGGCATCAACGTGCGCGCCATCGCGCAGGGATCGTCGGAGCGCAACATCTCGGCGGTCATCGACAGCGACAACGTCACACGGGCGCTGCGTGCCGTGCACTCCGGGTTCTACCTGTCGGCGAAGACGATCTCGATCGGCGTCATCGGCCCCGGCGTTGTGGGCGGCGAGTTGCTCGCGCAGATAGAGCGGCAGACAAGTCGTCTTCGCGACAGCTTCAACCTCGACCTGCGGGTGCGCGGCATTGCGCGGTCGAAGAAGATGCTGCTGGGCGCGAGACGCATCGACCTGTCAGGCTGGCGAGCAGCGCTCGACGCGGACGGTGTCGCGACCGACCTCGATGCGTTTGTCGAGCACATACAGGCGGATCACCTGCCGCACGCGGTCATCCTCGACTGCACCGCGGAACAGGACATCGCCGGGCGCTATGCCGAATGGCTCGCCCGCGGCATCCACGTCATCACGCCGAACAAGAAAGCGTTCAGCGGCGAACACTCGTACTATCGGAAACTGAAGGACAGCGCCCGCGAGGGCAACGCGCATTGCCTTTACGAAACCACGGTCGGCGCGGCACTGCCGATCGTCAAGACGCTGCGCGACCTCGTCGATACGGGCGACCGGATCCGCTCGATCGCGGGTATCTTTTCCGGCACGCTCGCCTATCTCTTCAACCTGTACGACGGCAGCCGGCCGTTCTCGGAAATCGTTCGCGAGGCGCGCGAAAGCGGCTACACGGAGCCGGACCCGCGCGACGACCTGTCCGGCATGGACGTGGCGCGAAAGCTGACCATCCTTGCGCGGGAACTCGGGCAGCCGCTGGAGATTGGCGGGTTCCGGGTCGAGAACCTGGTGCCGCCACCGCTGCGGGAGGGCGATGTCGACGCGTTTCTCGACGGACTCTCTGACTACGATGGCGACATGCTCGCTCGCTACGAAGCCGCCCGCGGCGACGGTTGCAAGCTGCGCTACATCGGCCAACTGAATGAAAACGGCGAGGCGTCGGTCGGCCTGCAGGCGATTCCCGACGATGACGCGTTCGCGAACACGCGGCTGACCGACAACATCGTCACGTTCCAGAGCGAACGCTACGCGCACAACCCGCTCGTGATCCTCGGACCCGGCGCAGGACCTGAAGTTACCGCAGGGGGCGTATTCGGTGACCTCCTGAAACTCGTCGACATGCTCGACCACGGACGCTGAGTATGGCGAGGAACGATTTCGTAACGGCTTTCGCCCCGGCTTCGATCGGCAACGTCGCGGTCGGCTTCGACATGCTCGGCCTTGCCGTTGCCAAAGCGGGCGATCGCGTCGCCGCGCGCCGGGCTTCCGGGTCGGGCATCCGCATTCTCGAAGTGCACGCGCCCGACGGCCAGCCGCACAGGTCGCTGTCGAACCGCGCCGACGAGAACACGGCATCGATCGCGGCCTCCGCGCTCTGGGAACAGCACGGCGAGGGCGGCGCCGAGATCGTGGTCCGAAAGGGTGTACCACTGAAGTCGGGCATGGGCAGTTCCGCGGCATCCGCGGTTGCCGCCGTCGTCGCGGTCAACGCGCTGCTCGATACACCGCTGCACCAGGAAAAATTGCTGCCCTACGCACTCGCCGGCGAGAAGTTCGCGAGCAACGGGCTGCACGCGGATAACGTTGCGCCGAGCCTGCTCGGCGGCATGGTGTTCTGCCCGTCTCAGCTTCTGCCCGACGTCGTTCGGATCGGCACGCCGGGCAACGTCAGCAGCGTGCTGCTACATCCGGCGCTCGAGGTCAGCACCGCGGAATCACGCAGCGCGCTGCGGCGCGAGGTCACGATGCAGGACTGGCTGGCGCAGCAGGCGTATCTCGCCGGGTTTGTCAGCGCGTGCGAGCAGCAGGACATCGACCTGATGCGGCGATGCCTGAAGGACGTGATCATCGAACCGCAACGCGCGGCCAGCGTGCCATGTTTTCGTGCCGTGCAGGAAGCCGCGCTCGGAGCGGGAGCAATCGGCTGCTCGCTGTCCGGCAGCGGCCCGGCGATCTTCGCGCTGTGTGAAACCGGCATTGCCGCGGAACTCGCGATGAAGATGGAGCAGGCATGCCGGGCCGAAGATATCGCCTGCCGGACGTGGATCAGTCCGCTGGACGCACCCGGCGCGCACATCGTGGGCGACTGATGAATTACCGCAGCACCCGTGGCGGCGAGGCCATCTCGCTCGATGCCGCACTCGTGCGCGGCATCGCGCCGGACGGCGGCCTGTACCTGCCGGATTCGCTGCCCCGGTTTTCCAACGCCGACTTCAGCACCGACGGCGACATCAGTGCGGTGGCATGTACGCTGCTCGAGCCGTTTTTTGCCGGCTCCGCGCTTTCAGCGGATCTCGGCGACATCGTCAACGAGACGTTTCGTTTCCCGCTGCCGGTCACGCCGCTCGAATCGACCTCGGGCAAAGCGGCGCTGCTCGAACTGTTTCACGGCCCGACGGCCGCGTTCAAGGACGTCGGCGCCGGGTTCCTCGCCGCGTGCCTGAAGCGACTGCAGGGCGACGTCGAACATCCCCTGACCATCCTTGTCGCGACCTCCGGCGACACGGGCGGCGCGGTTGCCGCCGCGTTCAACGAGCAACCCGGCATGCGGGTTGCGGTGCTGTATCCGGACGGCCGGGTTTCGGCGCGGCAGGCACATCAGCTCACCTGCTGGGGCGACAACGTGCTGTCGCTTGCCGTGCGTGGATCGTTCGACGACTGCCAGGCGATGGTGAAGAACGCGATGGCCGATGCGGCGCTGTCGCAGCGGCACCGCTTCAGCTCGGCGAACAGCATCAACATCGGGCGCCTGTTGCCGCAGTCGATCTACTACGCGCACGCGAGCCTCGCGCACCGGCAGCGGGTTTTTTTTTTTAATGATACGGCGACCACCGAGATCTACTCTCTTTCCCTACA
>CALKYK010000440.1 GCA_938003715.1 uncultured Gammaproteobacteria bacterium | reverse complement strand
CGACATCCCGGAAGGAACGTTGCTGATCGACGGCGGCACGATCGCCGCGCTCGGCGCCAACGCCGCCGTGCCTGCCGACACGCAGTTGATCGAAGCTCACGGGCTGCGCGTCTGGCCCGGCTTGAGCGACTCCGGCAGGCGCCCGGCGTAACCGTGCAGGGCATTGCGGTGGCCGAGTGCGCCGACGACGATATCTCCCTGCTTGACCGTCGCCATGCGCCCGCTCGTGAGTTTGACCTGGTTGTAGCGGCTCTTGTTGTTCAGAACTCGGACGGCGATGAGGACGCCCTCTTCGCAGGGAATTTCCTCCGAGAGCCTGATCGTCGTGCCGAGGTCCTGGTGCTGGGCGACCGATGCCACCTTGTCGGCAATCACACTGGTCATGGCTTCAATTTTCCTTGTCGCAGGCGCGCTTGTCGAAGGCGCCGGTTCGTTCTCGCTCGTTCGCCGAACATCCGAGGGCGTCGCGGGCGTCGCAAACGCCGGTCACCTGGCCGTCAACGCCTGCTCGCAGCCATCGATCGCGACATTATTCTACGCTCGCGAAATAGATTTTACCCGGACGCAGCACCAGGCGGACCAGTTCAGCGACCAGGCAGCGAAATAAAAAATGAATACGAGCCGGTAGGTTCATTTCTGCGCGTGTCCCGATTCGCTCGTCTTGCGACCGGACGTGACGTCGACGCATCCGTCCATAGCGGCTGTTCGGTGAACGCGACGACGCGGCACCGGGGCGTACGAGCATGATTTCAAGATCGTCGTTATTCGTGCCGACGCCCCGGCCGGAGCTGCCTACGGCGGTGTGGCGGGCGACCAGCGCGCCGCCGTCAGTGCCGGTGCGATCCGGTCACGCGCGCTCACACCATTCGCGTCGGGCACGCTGTCGTCGGCGCCGCGGGCGAGAAGATACTGCGCGGGCAGCATGTGAGTCGAGAGGAGCGCGGGCTGCAGGGGCGTCAATCCGTCCGAGTTTCGTGCATCGATGTCGGGCACTCCGGCAACCAGCAGGTCGAGCAGCGCCCGTTCCGCAGACGCCTCCCAGGCCCCGGCTTCTGCGGCAAGCACACGTTCGTTCCTGGCCGGTGCGAGACCGCCGAAACCTCTCCCAAGCGCATAGACGTGCAGGGGCGACCAGCAGTTTTGCCGTTTCGACCACCCATCCGCCTACCTGATGCTGGCCGTCATTCCGCACCAGCGCATGCAGGACGGTACTGCCGGTGTTGCCAGTCGCCGAAGCATCGGCGCCGCGCGCAAGAAGGGTGGTCACGCGCCTGACGGCAGCCGCGGGCGAAATCCGTCCTCGCTGGCCGAAGATTTCTTCGTTGACTCCGCGCCGGTACGCGGCAGCGGCGGCGTGCAGCGGGGTCGCGCCGACTGAGTCGACCGCATTCACGTCCAAGCCGTGGTCGACGAGGACGTCGATCAGCGCCGACTGGCCGTGCATGACCGCAAGGTGCAGGTAGTCGAAGTTGCCGGATGTCAGGGTGGCACCTCGTTCGACCAGCGCGATAGCCGCCGGCTCTTCGTAGCTGACAATTGCGACGTAAAGCGAGGTATGGCCCCAGTGCGTGCGCGCGTCGACGTCCAGCCCGTTGTCGAGCGACTGCGCAATCGATGCGACGTCGCCGCGATAGGCCGCCCTGTGCAGATCCGTGGCTCCAAGCATGGCGAGGGGAAACTCGCCGGGACCATCGGGCGTGAGCGTGACCGCCCACGGAACCAGAGTCCAGCCGCCGGGGACCTTGAGCAGTTTGAAGCTCAGTACCTCGCTCGGCGCGTCCACGTGATTGGCGAACGGTATGCCCACGATGTTTTCACCGGCATGCAGCAGGCGAGGTTCCTCGCCATACTCCTGGTGGTAGACGCCGCTCTTGGGCAGTGCCGAATTCCGGGACAACTCGGATCGGTGATAGAACGCAACCGCTCGACCGTCCGGAGACACGATAACCATTGGCCGGCCCACGCCGATCTCGGCGCCCAGCAGACGCTCGACGGCCAATCGTCCCTGCGCCGGATCCGGTATCGATCCGATGTTGTACATTCGGCCGTCTTCCGCACGCGCCTGCAGCTCGAGACGGAGCTCGCCGCGGCGCGCGGTGCGGGTTAAAGAGTAATACTCCGACAGCGAAACCGAATCCGCTGCGCAGGCGGCGCCAGACGCGAGCAAGGAGGCAACAACGGCGGACGCCGCGATGCCGGCGACCAGCGGCAAGGCGTTTCGCCATGCAGTCGTCACAGTAGACGTCGAATCCATGTCCTCGGTGAGACGCCTCTGCACGTCCAGGTCACCGAAAATGGGAGGCGCAGTATGCGCCTGGCCGGGTCGTGCGGCAATGAGCCTGACGGGATCTTCTTCGTCTTCGTCCCCTCAAGGGCCGAACCCGACACTGTCGGCGGAACTCCGCACCCACCGGCCAGATTGCCCGGTCCGCGGATGATCGCTAAAATTCAAGGTCGATCCGACAGAAAGTCGATTGATCTCAATAGCTTATGTCAAGCATGAGCAAGAGAGAGACGACAGAACAATAATGCGGACACAAGAAATCGCATCGAGCGGCCGTTATCGACTGGGAGACCTCGAGCTCGACGTCGACCAGCGCCGGCTGATGCGCCGGGGCCGCGACCTGAAGCTGAGCAAGCTGACGTTTCGCACCCTGCAGGTCCTTGCGTCGGCCGCACCGGGACTGGTGACCAACGACGAACTGGCCAACCGGGTCTGGGACGGTCGAATCGTCAGTCCGGAAACGATCATGCAGCGCATCAAGCTGCTGCGAAAAGCCCTGCAGGACGATGCGAGGGCGCCCCGGTATTTGGAGGTGGTACGGGGCCAGGGGATACGGTGGATTGCTGACGTCGAGCCGCTGACCCGGCGTGGCAAGGAAGCGGCGGAGTTCGAGGGCAACCCCGAGGCGTCGCGTGACGTCGATCTCTCGCTGCCCGCCAAGCCGTCGATCGCGATCCTGCCGTTCGACACGATGGGCGACGAGAACGCAGAACACCGCATCTTCGCCGATGGCCTGACCCACGACATCACGACCAGCATCGGCCGTGCACGATGGCTGTTCGTCGTCGCACGCGGCTCGGCATTCAAGTTCCGGGGAGGCGGCCACGACGTCAGGGAAGTGGCAAAGAAACTGGGTGTCCGTTACGTCCTGCAGGGCAACATCAGCTTCATCGGTCGCAAGATCAGCCTGAATGTGGCGCTTGCCGATGCGGTCAAGCGTGGCGAGATCTGGGCCGAGCACATCTACGCCGACGCGAGCGACTATTTCAAGATCCAGGAGGAGGTCGCAAATCTCGTCGTCGGATCCGTGGAATCAGAAGTCGAGCACGCCGAGCAGCAGCGCGCGTTGCTCGAGCCCGCCGCCAGTCTCGACGCGTGGAGCGCCTATCACCGGGGCTGGTGGCATCTGAACAGCTTTGCGGCCGACTGCTTCGACCTGGGCGAGCATTACTTCAACCTGTCGCAGGAACTGGACCCGCATTTCGCGCGTTCCCGAGCGGGCCTGTCGTGCGTGCACTGGCTGCGTGCATTCCTCGAGCTGACGGACGATCGCGACGGCGAAATCGAACGTTGCCTTGAGTTCGCGCAGCAGAGCATCGAGCTGGATGCCCGGGACCCGCTGAGTCACTGGGCCCTGGGCAGGGCTTATCACCTCTGCAGCGACTTCGATCGATCGGGCCACGAGTTCGAGATTGCAACGGACGTGAATCCGAACTTCGCGCTGGCAATATTTGCCCGTGCGTTCGCCATGATGCATGTCGGCGACTGCGAGAAGAGCAATACGCTTCTGCAGGACGCACATCGATTGAGCCCGTACGACACGATGACTTACGCAATGCTGGGGGTCATGGCCGTCAACAACGCGATGCTCGACGAGCATGACACCGCAGCGGACCTGTCGGTCCGCGGCGCAAAGCTGCTCACGTTCTATTGCCAGATGTTTCCGGTATTCGCAGCAATCTGTAACACGATGGCTGGTCGCGACGACGTCGCGCAGCGCTATTTCTCGACGCTTCGGGAATCGAAACCCACCTATTGTTCCAGCGACTACTTCCGCGCGTTTCCCCATCAGCGCGATCAGGACGTCGCGAAGATTTCACAAGCCTTCGAATCGCTGGAACGAATGCACTAGGTACCGCGATCCCGGAAAATTTCCGAAAACTTTCCGAATACTTCCGATAGCAACATCAACCTCTGCGTTAGGTTGATGTCCTGCATGCCCAACTGCGCCCCAGAGCGCCAACAGGGCGCACGGTCCGGCGCCCGATACACCGAACGAATGGCAGCGGAGGTTCAAAATGAGAACTCGACAATCCAGACTGACGCAATTGGTCGCAGCAACGATCGGCATCGCTCTGTTGTGTGGCAGTGTGTTGGCCGACGGGCCGCGGACGCGCGTCAACATCACCCAGGGCGAAGCCGTAACGGGTGCCAATCGCCTGCTGGGCGAACCCATTTATTCCTACGATTTCGCACCGAACGCGACGTTCGGCTTCAATACCGTTGACGAACTCGATCCCGTCGGGCCGTTACCGATTCCGCTGACGCCATCGAGCAGCCGGGATGCCGTGCTGGTCACGACGTTTGCGAACCTGGCGATGGTTCCGCCGGACGTGCAGCCGAATCTCAACGTCCCGCTTCGCGACGTGGGGACATTCGTCAACGGGCTGCTGGGCCGCAGCGCGGTTCCGTCGCAACTCGATCCGGCAGCGCCGGTGATCGGACCGACCCAGGCGGCGCCGGGCAAGCCGGATCCGATCACGCTGCGCGACTGGCTGAGAGGACGGGGCGTTGCATTTTCGCGCTGCGGGCCACGCGGCAACTACGTCAACATCTTCCTCAACCGGCTCGTGCCGAATCGCATGTATTCCGCGATTGCGCTGTGGCTGCGCGACGACGGCAGTTTCCGGCCGGTGGCACTGGGCGGAGCGCCAAGTGTGCTCATGACGAATGAACGCGGGGCGGGATACCTGTCGCGGCAGCTCAACTTCTGCCCGCAGGACGCGGCACGCGACGGAATCGGACCCGACCGCCTGATCGGCGTTGCGATCATTTACCACTCCGCCCACGTGGCGTGGGGTGCGATACCGTCGCCGGGAGCGCCGGGGTTCCTGCTGCCGCCGGGATCGATGGTGCACGGTCACATCTGGTTCGACTTCGGGGCAGGGCGCCGCATCACAAACTAGAGAATCCGTGAACGGCGTACGAATTCACCATTGACCGAGGCAGAGATTCCGGGACCTGCGACGTTTCGAATTAAATATCGACGGGCACATTGCGGGATCTGCTGCAATACCGAGAACGGGCTTCCTCGTGAGGCCCGTTTTCGTATCCGAAACTTACTTCCGGCCGGGTGCGCCGTTGCGCGCGCTATCAGTTACTATTGAGCGGACGGTTCGTTCACTCCAAATCTCTCACGTACTTTACGATGAACTTTTCCAAATTCACGTTTATTGCCGGCGTGGCTGCATAGTTACATGACGACACCGGACGTCCGACCTGTCGGATCAGAGCGGATGTCGCATGCCCGAACTCGGAGAACACCATCCGGTCGAGAGTCCCGGGCACGTCATGATTCATCGGGACAGCACCCTGGCGTTCCGGCACAAATGGAGAAAGCGATGCGCATTATCTTGTTTCTTGTCACGGCCATTCTGGTTTCCGCCCAAGCACCTGCCGACGACGCTGCTGATGCTGGCGCCAGGTTGTATGAATACTTTGAGCTGTTCAATTCGAAGGACACGGAGAGCATCGCCAATACAATCTATTCGACACCGGTGCATATCGGCGGCGGGGCAGGTCACAGCCTGTTCGAGAATTCGCAGGCGGCAATCGAAAGCCTGACCAATCTCTACGAACAGATCGAGGCGCAGGGCTGGGTCGAGTCACGGATTAGCGACCTGAAAATCTGCATGGCGTCTGCCACATTGGCGCTGGTCGATACGCGCTATTCGAGGATCGACCGGGACGGTGTGCCGATTCCGCCGGCGATACGCACGACGCTATACATCCTGCAGAAAATCGACGGTGACTGGCGGATCGTTGCGTTCTACGGTCACGACCCTGATATACGACCGGGGTGCGAATCCTGACGGTGTCGAGGTGCAGCGAGAGACGCTGACCCCTGTCCAAACCGGCCACGGACGCGCCCGATAGCGATATGTTGAATTCAACTTTCCGGTTTGCGGCCCCGGTAATAGCCCTGGATGACATCGCCTTTGGCGCAAACGACGACCATGGAGCGCCAGTTCTCGACGAAGTGATCAGCCTCCTCTTGCCCGAGGACGTCGATCATGCGCGGGTATAGCTCGGACTTGATCTGTTCGTATTCCTCCTGCACGCGCTGTCGATACCAGCCCGAATCATCCGACATTTCGACATCGACAAAACCGATGTCCTGAAGCATGGATTGGTATTCGGAAAACGTCTTCATTGCATACGTCAGTCGCTCCATCTTGAACCAGTAAAGCATGTCTTCGCTGTAGTCGCCTTCGGCTTTCATCCAGTCGTAAACCGTGAGCACGCCGCCGGGTTTGAGCACGCGAAAGGATTCAGCCAGAACACTTTTCTGGTCGTCGATCGTCATAATAACGCCGGAACTGAATACGATGTCGAACGAGCCGTCGTCGAAAGGTAGCGGGCCCGGCTGCACGTGGATGAATTCGCAGCTTGAGCTCAGTCCCAGTTTTTCAGCCCGGCTTTTCGCATCTTCGATGAGCTGCGGCTCGATGTCGACGCCCACGACTTTGGCGCCGTACGTCGACGCGAGAACGAACGCCGGTCCGCCGATGCCGCATCCGATGTCAAGAATGCGCCTGTCCACGGTGTCGATTCCATCCATGATCCTGGCAATGTTGTGTTCGCCGCCGGGCGTCATGAAACCGACGCCCCAGATCAGCTCCAGCATGTTGGTCATCGCGTCGGTGTATTCGATTTCACGCGTCATTCGAGTTGTCCGTATGAATTCCTGTCATGCAGGCTGCTGCGAGAGCACGTGTGCCGCATAGCCTGCGCCGGCCTCGCTGTAGATATTGAACACGGTCGAAACACCGGCCGCCTGTAACGCTTCGACTTCATCCGGGAATCGAGCAATGGCCGACATTCGCCCGGAGAACGAGGTAGCCTTCAACTGGTCCACGACGGCCAGGCTCGTCGCGAGCTTCGGCAATGCCAGCATTACGCGTTCCAGCGAGTGCGCCGCCTGCACGCGGTCCCAGAAATCCGCATCGCTCGGATCGCCGAAAAGCGCGCGGCGGCCTGCAGCACGATGGTTCCTGACTGTCACCGGGTCGATGTCCACACCGACGACCGAATCGCCATAATCTTCGCGCATCCTGTCATAGGCGCCGGTGCCGACGCCGCCCATGCCGACGATGACCACCTTCGCGTCGTCGATTTCGAGGAGCCGGTCGTCGGCGAGTCGCTCCGCGCGCTGCCAGCGCTGCCACAGCGTCCTGTGCTGCGTGTAGAGCGGGTTAGCGCGCGCATTGAGCACCGCGGCGATCACGAATGAAAACGACAGTGCGATAGCGAGGGCAATCAACCATTCGCTGCCGATCCAGCCGTTCGCAACTCCGATGGCGACGACGATGAGACCGAACTCGCTGTAATTGCCGAGATGCAGCGCGGTCAGAAGTGACGTGCGTGCGCGCATCTTGTAATAAGCCAGGAGGCCGAAGAAAAGGGCGGCTTTGAGCAGTACCAGCGGTGTCAACAGCGCGCCGAGCAGCAGCGTGTCGAGCGTCGGTTCCCCGGACAGCCCGATGGACAGGAAGAAGCCGAGCAGGAACAGGTCCTTGAATCCAAGCATCGTCTTTGACATTTCCTCGGCTTTGCGATGGTTCGCGATCAGCACGCCGAGTACCAGTGCGCCGAGATCGCCCTTCAGCTCGACGAGCGAGAACAGCTCGGCGCCGCCCAGTGCGAGCAGGAAACCGAACAGGACCATGAGTTCACCGTGTCCGACACGATCCAGTATGTGATTAAGCACAGGCCGCAGGGGAAAAAGCATCACGACCAGCAGCGCCCACGGCGACGGCCAATGACCCGTCGTGCTGGCCAGGAACGCCACCGCCGCCAGGTCCTGCATGATCAGGATGCAGATGGCGATCCGGCCGTGCAGCGACGCCATTTCGCCCTTCGCCTCGAGCGTCTTGACGGCGAAAACGGTGCTGGAAAAACTCAGTGCGAACGCGATCAGAAGCGCCCGCGGCAGGTCCAGTCCCGCGACGAATGTCGCCCCGGCCACGGCCAGCCCGTAGATCGCAAAGCCGAATACGATGATGACGATCGACATGTGCAGGCCGGTCACGGCCCACACCTGTGGCCTGGCGAGCGTTTTCGGATTGAGTTTGAGGCCGACCGTGAACAGCAGCAGCGTAATGCCGAGGTCTGCAAGCTTCTGCAACACGTCGCCGCTGGCGATGCCGTACGCGTTGAGCAGGAAACCGGCGGCGAGGTAGCCGACCAGTGGAGGCAAACCGACCGAGCGTGACACGAATCCCAGCGCGAACGCCAGTGAAATCCAGGCGATGTCGCCCAGCGCAATCGCGGCCCATCCGAAGTCCACGGGCGTTACCGGCCCCGTCCCGGCGCCGTCGCGACGCTTGCCAGGATTTCCTGAACTACGGCGACTGCCGGGCTTTCGCAAGTCATTCCTGTTCTGACCAAGGCTGCCACGTTCAGTCGAGCTGGAAGCGCTCACGCAGGAATCGCGCGATACCGTCCTCGTCGTGGTGCCCGATGACCGCGGTGGCGGCGGACTTGATCGCGTCGGCGGCATTGTCCGGCGCATAGCACTCGTCTGCGGCCTCGAACATGCTCAGGTCGTTGTCGCTGTCGCCGAAACAGATCACGCGCTGGAAGCCGAGCAGTTCCTTCAGCGTCCTCACCGCGCCGCCCTTGCTGGCATCGCTGTGATGAACGTCGATCCAGCGCCATTGATGTCCCTCGAGCGCCACACCGGAGTAGGCGACGAGGTGCGGTTCGTCGCGCACGCTGCGCAGCACCGCATCGATTTCATCTCTGACGCCGATCGCGTTGATGTGCGTGAGGCTCGCATCGGTCGGCAGCTCGTCCAGACCAAGCACCCGCATCTGGTCTGATCCGTAATAGGTGCGCACGAGTTCGTGCTCGATTCTCGACCGCAGCGGCGGATGGTAGACGGTACTCTGGTCGTCCTCGTCCAGCGTGAAGACAAACGGCGTGATGCCCTGGTCGATGCAGGCGCGCACGACGCTCTCGAGCTCATTGGGCGTTAGCATGGCGCGGCTCGAAAACTGCTTCTCGGCGGGGTGCCAGATCATAACCCCGTTCTTGTACGCCTGCGGGAGCCTGAAGCGGTGGCCCTCGAGCACCGCCCGCGCACCGTGAAGCGTCCGCCCGGTCGCAACGGTATAGGCGATGTCGCGTTCGGCCAGCATTCTCAGCGTGTCGCCGGTGTAGGCCGAGATTTCGGACGCCCGGTTCAGGAGCGTGCCATCAAGGTCGAAAACAACCAGTTCCATAGGGAGCATGCCGTGCGGTTCGAGCCCGTAGTTTCGACGTTGGCTGCCGGCGATGCAATCTACCGACGAGATCGGCCACCGGGGCGCAGGATATGCATCGCCGTCGGACAACAAATACCCTCCGCAGTAGAATGAGCGGCGTGAAGTTCCTTCGCCTCCTGTTGCTGTCCTTTCCGGCAGTCCTTTGCGGCTGCGATAGCGCCAGACAGTCGCAGGCGGAGGTGGGCGCAAGCGTCCCCGCGACTGACGCGCTGTTTGCGGAGCGCGACATGCCGGGTTTCCCGGGCTGTGCGCTGGCCGTCGCCAGGCGCGGCCAGGTGGTCTACTCACGCGGCTACGGGAGCGCCAATCTCGACTACGACATCGCCATCACGCCGCAAACAATCTTCGACGTCGGGTCCGTAACGAAACAATTCACCGCCGCAAGCTTGAGCCTGCTGGCACTGGACGGCCGGCTGTCCCTCGACGACGACGTTCGCAACTGGCTGCCCGAGCTGCCGCAGTACGAAAGCCCGATCACGTTGCGGCACCTCGTCCACCACACCAGCGGCCTGCGCGATTACCTGAACCTGTTCCCACTTGCCGGGCGTGGCGAGTACTTCCCGATCACGCACGCGCAGATCCTGGCAATGATGTCGCGCCAGAAATCCCTGGTGTTTCCGCCCGGCGAGCAATACCTGTACAGCAACACAGGCTACATGCTGCTGGCGCAGGTCATCGAGCGAGCGTCTGGCATGTCACTCGGCGAGTTCACGCGCAAGCGAATTTTCGAACTGTTCGGCATGGCCTCTAGCCTGATGTACGAGGACAAGGAGGCGATCATTCCGCGCCGCGCCACTGGCTACGTGAGCAATGCGGCCGGCGGGCCGCGCATCGTGCACAACTACAACTTCGACATCGCCGGTGACGGCCAGCTGTACACGACGATGGGGGACCTGCTGATCTGGGATCACTACCTTCACGGTGCCAACAAGCCGGCGATTCACGAAATGATGCTGACCGACGGCACGCTGAACAGCGGTGAGTCGATCGGCTATGCCCAGGGCCTCGTTCTCGACGAATACCGTGGCCTGCGAACCATCGGCCACAGCGGCAGTTCGTGGGGTTTTCGCACGCAGCTACTGCGCTTCGATGAGCCCGAACTGACGATCGCGATTTCGTGCAATGACGGGTCGGCGGAGCCCGGCAGGCTCGCCCGGCAGGTTGCGGAGCACTACCTGGCGGGGCAGCTCGGCCCGCTGCCGGAAGACTCGGATGCAAACAGGGAAGAAGCCGCAATTCCCGCAAACGAAGACTTCCCGGAGCTCGCGTCGGACACGCTGCGACAGTACGTCGGTGAGTATTTCTCGGTCGAACTCGATGCGACGTACCGATTTTCGTTACAGGACGATGCGCTCGTCTTGCGCATCGAGCAGGAGCCGGCGATCGCGGTCCGTCCGACAGGCGTGGACGCATTAGCAATCGACTTCGACCAGCAGAGCCTGTTCTCGCCCTGGCCGGCCAGCCTGGATTTCACGAGGGGCGGGGCAGGCGAGATCACCGGTTTCCGCCTGACCTCGGGCAGTGAAGTCGGCATCGTCTTCGACCGGCGGCGATGATGGCCCCGCATCCGTTTGTCTCGCTTCGGCTTGCAGTTGCATTCGCCGTGACTGCACTCGCTGCGGCCGCCTGCGAGCCGCCGCCGGGACCGTCGGGCATCACGATCGTCAACGCGCACATCATCGACGGGAGTGGCGGGCCGCCGCGGCAAGGCGCTGTTCGCATCGTCGGTGACCGCATCGACGCGGTGGGCGCGTTCGATCCTGCTGCGGGCGACACCGTCGTCGATGCAGGGGGACTCGTGCTCGCACCGGGCTTCATCGACACGCACAGCCACCACGACATCGATCTGCTCGACATGCCCGATGCGATTGCCGCCGTCAGCCAGGGCATCACGTCGATCGTTGCCGGCCAGGACGGTGGGCAGCAGTTCCATTTAGCGGACTTCTTCGCTCGACTAGAAGCATCGCCGGTCGCAATCAACGTCGCCTAAATCGCAGGACACGGGACGATTCGTGGGCAGGTCATGGAGGGCGACTACAAGCGCGAAGCGACGCCGGAAGAAATCGCACGAATGGCGGCGATTCTCGACCGCGAGCTGGATGCGGGTGCCCTGGGGCTGTCCACCGGGCTGGAATACGACCCGGGTTCTTTCGCGGCAACCGAAGAGGTCATCGCCCTGGCCAGGATCGCCGCGGCGAAAGGCGGCAGTTACATCAGCCACATTCGTAGCGAAGACCAGTATTTCTGGCAGGCTGTCGACGAAGCGATCCGGATCGGCCGGGAAGCGGCGCTGCCGGTGCGAATCACACACATAAAGCTGGCCATGACCCGCTGGTGGGGGCAAACCGATCGGCTCATCGCGACGCTGAACGGAGCGCGGGACGCCGGCGTCGACCTGAGCACCGACGTCTACCCGTATCCGGCCTGGACCACGAGCTTCGGCTGGCTCACGACACTGTTTCCGGATCGCGATCTCGATCGTCGCGACGGAGCGGAGTACATCCTGAACGACATGCTGTCACCCGAGGGCATCCTGCTCGCAACCTACGGCCCGGATACTGCGTACAACGGCATGACCATCGCCGAGATCGCGGCCATTCGCGAGACGGATCCGGCGACGACATTGATGGACCTGCTGAAGGCGGATCGGGACGGGGATCCCGGGACGCCCGCATCGATGATGCTGGGCTTCGCGATGGACGAGCCCGATATCGAAGCCATCATGGCCTGGCCGCACAACGTGATCGGCAGCGACGGCGAACTCGCGGGCGTTCACCCGCGTGGCTACGGAACGTTTCCGCGCTTTCTTGGCCACTACGTTCGGGACCGCGCGGTGATGAGCCTGGAAGCAGGCATTCGCCGGATCACGTCGCTGCCGGCATCCCAGGTAGGCATCGCCGACCGAGGGTCGATTGTGGCCGGCGCGTTTGCCGACCTGGTGTTATTTGACCCGGAATCCATTGCCGACCAGTCGACGCCGGAGGCGCCGCATCGGCAGTCGACCGGCATCGTGAATGTCTGGGTCAACGGTCAGGTCGTGTTCGACGAGGGGCAGGCTACGGGTGCCCGCCCGGGACGGCCGCTGCGTCGCCCCGATTCCTGACCTCGGCCCGACTCGCCCCCCGAACCCTCGCGACATGCAGGATCTCCGATTCCTCAGGTAACGATCCGTCGACCCTCACGAACCCGGCTGCCGATCGCGGCATCGTTCGAGTCGACACGAGGAACATCGGCTCACGCGAGGGGGCCTGCCATGAGTTTGAACGGAACAAAGACTATCTTCATCGTACTCGTCGTTTCCGGTGCGGTATTGATCTCGGGCTGCGGCGGAACCAAGCTGCTCAAGGACCCTTTGCCGCACACGCAGGTTGAGCCCCTGGCGCAATCCTCGGATCCGCACCTGCAGGTGTCGCTGGACTGGATCATCGTTCGCGATGGCCCGGGCTCGTGGGCGAAAAACGTTGACTGGGACGAGTACCTGATTCGCGTCGAGAATCGCGTCGACCACCCGGTCCGGCTGCAGTTCGTCACGGTCGTCGATTCACTCGGTACCCGCATCGTGCCGGGGCTCGATCGTAAACAGCTGGTCAGGGCGTCGAAGCGGGCGGTGCGCCGCTACGAGGGGCACGGGCTTCAGGTCAAGGCGGGCCTCGGCGCCGGCACACTGGCAAGCGCGGGCGTCGCATCCGGTGCCACGGCCGCAGCGCTCCTTGCATCGGGGCCGCTGGCGCTGAGCTCAAGCGCAGCTACTGCGGCAGCGGGCGGCGTCGTTCTGCTCCCGGTGCTGACGGTCGGCGGCATCGTGCGCGGTATGAACAACGGCCGCGTCAACGACCAAATCCTTGCGCGACAAACGCGATTGCCGCTCGAGCTGGCTGGAAACCAGACAGCCAACCTGGCCGTTTTTTTTCCGCTGACACCTTCGCCACGGGAAATTGAGATTGGCTACATCGATGCCTGCGGCAGCCACGCACTGAGAATCGATACGCGTGTGCCGCTCGACAGTTTGCACCTGGGACCTAACGCAACGGCGGTCGATGGTGCCTCGGGCGCACCCTAATCAGGGCCGATTCGGGTTATCCGGCGGCGGCTCTCGCGGCACCGGTGCGTCGATACCGGTTTCGTCGATCCTGGGTTCGCCGATGAGGTCCGGTCGGTCCGGTTCGAGCTGAGGCTGGCTCACGGGGAGGCGCAGATTCTCGGCAGGACAGGCGGGCTCCGCTGGCGTGCCCGGCGGGGCGAGCAGGGCGATGGCCAGAGCGGGCTAAATGGCGGGGGCGCGGGGCGTCCGTGAGCCGATGCGGCGCTGACGTGGTGCGGATTCACGTTTCATCAGTCCCGGATTGTAGGCCAGATCGGCGCCCGACTATTGCGGCTGGAGCGCCCCACAGTCGTTGCGGAAATCGGGAGCATTGCCGTATAATCGCGCGCCAAAGCGGAGGCGGGTAGTTGACGCCCCGCGGCCATAGTCTTCGCAGAAAAGGCCCCGCTAAGGGGTTTTTTGTTGTCAGCAGGATGACCTTGCGAAGAAACGAAATGGGCTTCGTGCCCATTTTTTTGTTTTGGAACAGTTATTTATAAGGGTTTTGTAAAGTCGTTTCGCAATGATGAAGGATGACGTACAGCGCCTGATCGAGCCGACCATCGAGCGTCTCGGCTACGAGCTGTCCGATCTCGAGCTGAAGCTCGGCGGACGCAGCGGGCTTTTGCGCGTCTTCATCGACCGACCGCAGGGCGTCGGCCTCGAGGACTGCGAGGTGGTCAGCCGCCAGGTCAGCGCGATCCTCGATGTCGAGGATCCGCTGCCGGGGAACTACACGCTGGAGGTGTCGTCGCCGGGACTGGATCGCAAGCTGACGAAGCCCGAGCACTTCAGCCGCTATCTCGGCGAAGTCGTGCGGGTGAAGCTCCGCTTTCCGCTTGAGGGCCGACGCAATTTCCGCGGCCCGCTGAAATCGGCCGATACGGAAATCATTGCAATCGAAGTGGATGGGGAATTGCACAGTTTGCCGATCGCGACGATCGAGTCGGCGCGGCTGGTTCCGAACCTGTAACGGACAGCCGGACTGCCTGGAGTAACGAGTTAATGAGTAAAGAGATCCTGATGGTTGTCGACGCCGTGTCGAACGAGAAGGGCGTCGAGAAAGACATCATCTTCGAAGCCATCGAGGCCGCGCTGGCATCCGCCACGCGCCGCCGGCACGGCGAGGACATCGACGTCCGCGTCGCGATCGACCGCGAGACGGGCGATTACGACACGTTTCGTCGCTGGCTCGTTTTTGAGGACGAGTCCACCGAGCTCGAGTTTCCGGACCGGGAGCTGCGCATGATCGACGCCGTGGACATCGATCCGGACGCCGAGCCTGGCGGCTACGTCGAGGTGCCGATGGAATCGGTCGAGTTCGGCCGCATCGCTGCGCAGACGGCCAAGCAGGTCATCGTGCAGAAGGTCCGCGAGGCGGAGCGCGAGCAGGTCGTCGAGGAATTCCAGGGGCGCGAGGGCGAACTCCTGTCCGGACTGGTCAAGCGCGTCGACCGCAACGGCGTCTACATCGATCTCGGCGGCAACGCCGAAGGCTTCGTGGCGCGCGACCAGATGGTGCCGCGCGAGCCGGTACGGCCGCAGGATCGTATGAAGGCGCTGCTGACGGAGGTGCGCTCCGAGCCGCGCGGCCCGCAGCTGTTCATGACCCGCACGTCGCCGCAGTTCCTGATCGAGCTGTTCAAGATCGAGGTGCCCGAGGTCGGCCAGGGCCTGATCGAGATCCTCGGCGCGGCCCGCGACCCGGGACTGCGGGCGAAAATCGCCGTGAAAAGCAACGATTCACGCATCGATCCGGTCGGCGCCTGCGTCGGCATGCGCGGATCTCGCGTGCAGGCCGTGTCGAACGAGCTCGCCGGCGAGCGCGTCGACATCATCCTCTGGGACGAGAACCCGGCCCAGTTCGTCGTCAATGCGATGTCGCCCGCAGAGGTTGTGTCGATCATCGTCGACGAAGACGCACATAGCATGGATATCGCGGTGGACGAGGACAAGCTGTCGCAGGCGATCGGCCGCGGCGGCCAGAACATTCGCCTCGCGTCCGAGCTGACCGGCTGGGAACTGAACGTGATGACGGAATCCGACGCCGAGCAGAAGAGCGAGGCCGAGATGAAGGAACTGATCGAGCTGTTCTCGAAGCAGCTCGACGTCGACGAGGAAATCGGCCTGATCCTCGTGCAGGAGGGCTTTTCGACCATCGAGGAGGTGGCCTACGTGCCGGCCTCCGAGCTGATCGAGATCGAGGAGTTCGACGAGGACATCGTCAACGAACTCCGCAGTCGTGCGCGCGACGTCCTGCTGACGCAGGCAATCGTGCAGGAAGAGAAAATCGACGAGGCCGAGCCGGCCGAGGACCTGTTGAGCCTCGACGGTATGGATAAGGGCCTTGCCTACAAGCTGGCCAGCGAAGGCGTCGTTACGCGCGAGGACCTGGCCGAGCTCGCCACTGACGACCTGCTCGAGATCAACGAAATGGACGAGGAAGAGGCCGCCGCCCTGATCATGCGCGCTCGCGCGCACTGGTTCGAGGCGGAGGAACCGCAGGCCCAGGCGAGCGCGGGCGAATAAGGAAACGATACGCGGCGCCGCGCAGGTTTCGGCTGCTGCAACATACGGAGTAAGGCATGGCTGATGTCACGGTCGCACAATTTGCCGAGGTACTGAAGGTTCCGGTCGAGAAGCTTCTGTCGCAGCTCGACGAAGCGGGTATCAAGGTCGCCAATGCGGAGGACACGATCAGCGACGACGCAAAGCTCGAGTTGCTGACGCACCTCCGGCGCAGTCACGGGCAGGAAGACACCTCGTCGCCGGGCGCGCCCCGTCGCATCACGCTGCGTCGCAAGTCGCAGTCGGAGCTCAGGCTGTCCGGCGCGCAGGGCCGCTCGCGGACCGTCAACGTCGAGGTGCGCCGCAAGCGCACCTATATCAAGCGCGACGTCCTCGAAAAAGAGGCGCAGAAGAAACAGGAAGCGCTGGACGAGCAGCGCCGTGCCGAGCAGGAAAAGGCCGAGGCCGAGCAGCGCGAGGTCGAACGGCAGAAAGCGGAGCGCGAGCAGGCTGCGCGCGCCGCAGAAGAGGACAAGCGGCGCCAGGAAGAAGCCGAGCGCAAGGCCCAGGAGGAAGCGCGCGAGGAGGCACAGAAAGCTGCCGCCGCCGCCGCAGAGGAACGGGCCCGGCTGGAGAAGGCCGAACAGGACGCCCGCGATCGCCGCGCGCGCGAAAAAGAGAAAAAGAAGGGCAAGACCGAGACCCGCTACGGACGCAAGGAACTGCACGTTGCCGGCGACAAGAGCGGTCGCCGCAAGCGCAAGGCGCCGATGCGTCGTCGTCCCGTAACGCTGTCCACCGACGGCCAGCACGGCTTCGAGCGGCCTACCGCACCGGTCATCCGCGAAGTCGAGATTCCCGAGAGCATTGCCGTCTCCGAGCTTGCGCAGCGCATGGCGGTGAAGGGCAACGAGGTGGTCAAGGCGCTCTTCAACATGGGCGCGATGGTGACCATCAACCAGGTCATCGATCAGGACACGGCGACGCTGGTGGTCGAGGAACTCGGGCACAAGGCGAAACCGGTCAGCGAGAGCCAGCTGGACGAAGATCTGCTCGCGACCGAGCAGCCGGCCGGCGAGCAGGTGTCGCGCGCCCCGGTGGTCACGATCATGGGCCACGTCGATCACGGCAAGACCTCGCTGCTCGACTATATCCGGCGCACCAAGGTGGCGGCCGGCGAAGCAGGCGGCATCACGCAGCACATCGGCGCCTACTCGGTGAAGACCGGCAAGGGACGCGTCACGTTCCTCGACACACCGGGCCACGCGGCGTTCACGCAGATGCGCGCGCGCGGTGCACAGGCCACCGACATCGTCATCCTGGTCGTCGCGGCGGACGACGGCGTCAAGCCGCAGACCATCGAAGCAATCGAGCATGCGAAGGCCGCTGAGGTGCCGATCGTCGTTGCGGTGAACAAAATCGACAAGGAAAACGCTGACCCGGAGCGCACGCGCAACGAACTGTCCCAGCATGAAATCATTCCCGAGGAATGGGGCGGCGAGACGCTGTTCGTCAACGTCTCGGCACAGACCGGCGAGGGCGTGGACGCGCTCCTCGACGCCGTTTCCCTGCAGGCGGAATTGATGGACCTCAAGGCGGTTGCCGACGGTCCCGCACAGGGCATCGTGATCGAATCGAGCCTCGAAAAGGGCCGTGGTGCCGTCGCGACCCTGCTCGTGCAGGCGGGAACCTTGAAACAGGGTGACATGATCATCGCAGGCGAGGAATACGGCCGCGTGCGCAACATGTTCGACGAGAATCACAAGTCGATCAAGAAGGCCGGGCCGTCGCAGCCGGCCATGGTGCTCGGCCTGTCGAACACGCCGAGCGCCGGCGACGACTTCCTCGCCGTGAAGGACGAGCGCAAGGCGCGCGAGGTCGCGGAGTTCCGCCAGGCGAAGACACGCGAATCGAAGCTCGCACAGCAGCAGGCGTCGAAGCTCGAGGACATGTTCAGCCAGATGACCGAGGGCGAGGCGAAGGAAGTGCCGGTCCTGATCAAGTCCGACGTACACGGCAGCGCCGAGGCGCTGCGCGATGCGCTGACCAAGCTGTCGACCGACGAGGTGAAGGTCAAGGTGATCTCGTCGAGTGTCGGCGGCATCACCGAGTCCGACGCCACGCTCGCTGCAGCCTCCGGCGCCGTAATCATCGGCTTCAATGTGCGCGCCGACGCGGCCGCACGCGTCGCGATCAAGGAATCGGGCGTCGACGTTCGCTACTACAGCATCATCTACGAGGCGATCGACGACGTGAAGGCGGCGCTGTCGGGTCTCCTGTCCCCGGAAATCCGCGAAAACATCGTGGGCCTGGCCGAGGTCAAGGAAGTGTTCTCGTCGCCGACGCTGGGCAACATCGCCGGCTGCATCGTCGCCGAAGGGTACGTCAAGCGGGCGAACCCGATTCGCGTCCTGCGCGACAACGTCGTGATCTACGAGGGCGAGCTCGAGTCCCTGCGTCGCTTCAAGGACGACGTCAACGAGGTTCGCGCCGGAACGGAATGCGGTATCGGCGTGAAGAACTACAACGACGTCAAGGTCGGTGACCAGATCGAGTGCTACGAGCGGGTTGAAGTGGCCCGCACGATCGACTGATCGACGGGACGGAGATTCTGTCGTCATGCCTCGTGAGTTTGCACGCCACCAGCGCCTCGGCGCCCAGATGCAGCGGACGCTGAGCGAGCTCCTGCGCTTCGAAACCAAGGACCCGCGGATCGCGGACATAACGCTGACGACCGTCGAGCTGTCGCGCGATCTGAGCGTGGCGAAAGTGTATTTCAGCCTGCTGAACCCGGATGCGGATCCGGAGCCTGTGCTCGAGGGCCTGAAGCGGGCCGCCGGCTTCCTGCGCAGCCGTCTCGGCGCGGAACTGACCGTCCGCCACGTGCCCGAGCTGCGCTTCGTGTACGACGACAGCATTGCACACGGCGCGGCGATCAGCCGCCTGATCGACGACGCGGCCGGCGCCGACGGCGGACATTGAAGTGCCGCGCCCGTCCACAGGCGCGGCGCGTGCTGCCGTCGACGGCGTGCTGCTTTTGAACAAGCCGGCCGGCATGACCTCGAATCAGGCGCTGCAGAAGGTCAAACGCCTGTTGCAGGCAAAAAAGGCCGGTCATACCGGCGCACTGGACCCGGCCGCGACCGGCATGCTGCCGCTCTGTTTCGGCGAAGCGACCAAGGTGTGCGCGTACCTGCTGGACGCCGACAAGTCGTATCGCGTCGTCGCAAGGCTCGGCGCGGCGACCGATACCGGCGATGCGGACGGGACGATTGACGAAACGACTGACGTGCCGACGCTCGACCGGTCGGGCTGGGAGGCGGTACTGGCCCCGTTTCGCGGCGAGATCAGCCAGGTGCCGCCGATGTACTCGGCGCTGAAGCACGAGGGCAAGCGGCTGTACGAGCTGGCGCGGAAGGGCGAAACCGTGGACAGAAAGGCGCGCCGGGTACGGATCGATGCGCTGGAGCTGCTGGAGGCAAGCGGGACCCGGCTGGTCCTGCGGGTGCGCTGTTCCAAGGGAACCTACGTCCGCACGCTGGTGGAGGACATCGCGAAAGCCGCGGGCACGCTGGCGCACACGGAAAAGCTGCACCGCGAGACGGTCGGCGCCTTCCGTGCCGAGGACATGCTCGACCTGCAGGGCGCAGAGAAGGCCGCGGCAGACGGGCCGGCGGCACTGCGCGAGCGACTACTGCCGGCCGATGCCGCGCTGCAGTCCTGGCCGCGTTGCCAGGTCGCCGAGGAGGATGCGGCCCGGTTCGCGGGTGGCCAGAGCGTGGCCTGCGACGGCGAATCGGCGGGGCGGGTCCGGGTCTATCGCGCCGATGGCGGCTTCATCGGCATCGGCGAGGGGACGGGCGATGGCCGGGTGGCGCCGCGACGGGTTTTTCGCCTGCCGGAGTAGCCGCGCGGGCCGGGAATCAGGGGCAAAAAAAGCCTGATATTTTGGTGTTTTAGGCTGTTACTCGCGCAATTCTGACGCTAGAATAGCGCGCTCAAAATCAAGGGCCTAGATAGAGAGTACGCACAATCACGTGCGTTTGGAGTTTGTTGGAAATGTCACTGTCAAGTGAGACCAAGAGCAACATCATCGCGGAATATGCCCGCGGCGAAAACGACACCGGTTCGCCTGAAGTCCAGGTAGCGCTGCTGTCGGCAAGAATCTCAGAGCTCACCGAGCACTTCGTTGAGCACAAGAAGGTCCACCACTCGCGGCAAGGTCTGCTGATGATGGTCAACCAGCGGCGCAAGCTGCTCGACTATCTGAAAGCGAAAGACCAGGACCGCTATCGCGAGCTGATCAATCGGCTCGGACTGCGCCGCTAATTCTTACCGGCGCCCCGGCGATGCAATAAGCAACGTATCGGCCCGTATCGGGACGGCACGACCGATCGCGCGCCCCAATCACAGACGAGTAGCAAAGTGAATTCGAAAAAGATTTCGTTCCAGTACGGAGAACACCAGGTATCAATCGAGACGGGCGCGGTGGCGCGCCAGGCAGACGGCGCAGTGCTGGTCGACATGGCGGAGACGGTCGTACTCGTCACCGCGGTCGGTCGCAAGGCAGCCGACCCCGGCCGGGACTTTTTCCCGCTGACCGTCAACTACCAGGAAAGGACTTATTCGGCCGGCAAGATCCCGGGCGGATTCTTCAAGCGCGAAGGCCGGCCCAGTGAAAAGGCACCGCTGCCGTCGCGCCTGATCGATCGTCCGATCCGGCCGCTGTTCCCGAAAGGCTTCGTCAACGAGGTCCAGGTGATCGCCTCGGACGTGTCGCTGAACCCGGACGTCGATCCCGACATCCCGTCGTTGCTCGGCGCGTCGGCTGCACTTGCAATTTCCGGCATGCCCTTCGCCGGACCGATCGGCGCTGCGCGTGTCGGCTATCGCAATGGCGAATACCTGCTGAACCCGGGCTCCGCGGCGCTGCAGGAGTCCTCGCTCGATCTCGTCGTCGCCGGCACGGAAGACGCCGTGCTGATGGTCGAGTCCGAAGCGAAAATACTGCCGGAGGACGTGATGCTCGGCGCCGTGATGTTCGGTCACGAGCAGATGCAGGTGGCAATCGAGGCCATCCGCGGCCTGGCCGGAGAGGTCGGAAACCCGGCCTGGGACTGGCAGGCACCGGAAGAGGACACGGAGCTCGACACGGCGGTCGCAAAAGCCGCGGAAGAGAGCATGACGGACGCCTACCAGGATTCCGACAAGGTCGAGCGGCAGGAGAGGGTTGCCGAGGCGAAAGTCAGCGCCGTTGAAAGCCTGGCCGGTGGCGAGGACTCGAAATGGACCGACGAAGCCGTATTCGGCGCGCTGTCGAAGCTGGAAAAGCGCATCGTCCGCGACCGCGTGATCTCGGGCGCCCCGCGTATCGACGGTCGCGACCAGAAGACTGTGCGGCCGATCGACGTCAAGGTCGGTGTCCTGCCGCGCGCTCACGGTTCTGCGATCTTCACCCGCGGCGAAACGCAGGCGATGGTCGTTACGACGCTCGGCACCGGCCGCGACGCACAGATCATCGACGCGATCGAAGGCGAGCGCAAAGAGCCGTTCATGCTGCACTACAACTTCCCGCCGTACTGCGTCGGTGAAACCGGCTTCATGGGCTCGCCGAAACGCCGCGAAATCGGTCACGGCAAGCTGGCGCGTCGCGGTATCCAGGCGGTCATGCCGAACATGGACGAATTTCCTTACGTACTGCGCATCGTCTCGGAAATCACCGAGTCGAACGGGTCGAGCTCGATGGCATCGGTGTGCGGTTCGAGCCTGGCGCTGATGGACGCCGGTGTGCCGGTCAAGGCGCCGGTTGCCGGCGTTGCGATGGGCCTGGTCAAGGAAGGCGAGAAGTTCGCCGTCCTGACCGACATCCTCGGCGACGAGGACCACCTGGGCGACATGGACTTCAAGGTAGCCGGTACCGACGACGGCATCACGGCGCTGCAAATGGACATCAAGATCCAGGGCATCACCCGCGAGATCATGTCGATCGCGCTCGAGCAGGCGAAAGATGCGCGGCTGCACATTCTGGGCGAGATGAACAAGGTCATCGCAAAGTCGCGCGACGAGATGTCCGAGTGGGCGCCGACGATCATGACGTTCAAGATCGACCCGGAGAAGATTCGCGACGTCATCGGCAAGGGCGGTGCGGTCATTCGGGCCATCACCGAAGAGACGGGCGCCACGGTCGATATCGAGAACGACGGCACTGTACGCATCGCTTCCGTGGACGGCGAGTCCGGCCGCGAGGCGAAGCGACGTATCGACCTGATCACCGCCGACGGCAGAGTCGGACGCATCTAGGAGGGTAGAGTTGAGCGCCTGATGGACTTCGGCGCTTTCGTCACGATTCTGCCGGGGCGCGACGGGCTCGTGCACATCTCGCAGATCTCGAACGAGCGCGTTGAGAAGGTTTCCGACAAGCTGGCGGAAGGCGACGTCGTCAAGGTAAAAGTGCTGGAAGTCGACCGCCAGGGCCGCGTGCGGCTCAGTATGAAAGAGGTCGACAACGCCGCGTAATTCGGCGCGGTGAGCGCCGCCTTCCGGCGCTCACCTCGTCTGGAAATCAGCCAAACAGCTTTTTGTAGGTTTGCACGATGTATTCCATTTCGTGCGGCTTCGCCATGCTGATGCGCAGCCAGTCGGTCATCGGCGGGAAGGGGCGGCCGACGAGAACGCCTTCTTCGAGAAACGCTTTGCGCACCTCCACGACGTCGTGGCCGGTGTGGAAAAACGTGAAGTTGCCGTGTGACTTGACGTAGCGATGCCCCAGCTCTTCGTGCATCGCCTCGATGATGTCCAGCGACTCCCTGTTCTTGCGAATCGTCAGCTTCTGGAACTCGTCATCCTGGTAACTCGCCTCGGCCGCGCGCAGCGACAGCACGTTGATTGCGCTGGTCTTGGCGTTGCTGACGCGCCGGATCAGGTCCGGATGGCCGAAGCCGAAACCTATGCGCATTCCGGCGAGGCCGTGAATTTTCGATGCGGTGCGTGAGATCAGGATGTTCTCGTGCCCATTGCGCACCAGGTCCATCATCGTCTCGTAGCGCGGGTCGTCAACGAACTCGAAGTAGGCCTCGTCGACGAACACCATGCGTTCCCGCGACACGTCCAGCACGAATTCCCGGAGCTCGTCCTTGTCGATGATGGACGGGATCGGATTGTTCGGATTCACGAGGTACACGCACTTCGTATCGCTGCGGATGGCGCGGTGTATCGCGTTCAGGTCGGTGTTCAGATTCTCGTCGACCGGCACACGAATGATTTCGGCACCGGCGCGCTCCGCGTATCGCACCAGGTCGTGGTAGGTCGGGTCGGCACAGACGACCGAGCCTTCCTGCATGACGGTGAGCAGGCCCGCGGTACGCAGGATTTCACCGGAACCGGTGCCAATCACCACCTGTTCGGGCGCTACGTCATTGAGCTTTGCGAGGAGATTGGTAAGCGGTCGCCGATCGGCGCTGTACTGGTTGCTGTACTTGATCGCATCCGCAATCGCCTGCAGCGCGACCCGGGACGGACCCCAGGGATTCTCGTTGGTTCCGGCGCGAATCAGGTAGTCGGGCCGCGGCAGCTCTGAAGCCGCGGCGGAACGGAGCAGCGCCGAGCCGGGCATCAGCGTCGATCCCAGCAGTGCGCCACCGCCGAGCAATATTTGTCGCCTGCTGATTGCCATGTATGTTCCCCCGTCAATCGCCCGAGCGGCGATACTCGAATTCAAAGACCGTTGTGCTCGTGACCTGCCGCCGTGTCCGGCCGCAACGAAGCGCAGGCGAACGTAAACGCTATCGCACGATCATGCAAGCGGCTGCATCGCGGACGCCGGAATCGGCCGACCTGCGGACTATTTCATCTCGATTTCCAGCCGCGAACACTCCTGTACAACCCGGCTCGTGTCGCCGCCATGCGTGATTCGCTCCTGCCAGACGACGTCGCCGAGGCGGTAGGACTGCATGACCTCGGTACCGTCGGCGCGCACTTCCATCCATGCGCAGGGGCTCAGGTACACGACGAGACGCGCCGGATGCGAGTGCAGCGGTGCGGTTTCCCCGTTGCGCTCGGTCGCTTTCAGAACCCGGACGCGGTCGTTGTCCAGCACCGCCTGGTAGATGTGCGGAGCCACGTTGACGGGATCGAGCGCCGCGTACTGCGCCACCGCGAATCCGCCCGCCAGCGCGCCGCAGGCCGCGGCCGCCACGATTGCGAAGGACATTCGATTCATCAGCCAGGCTCCTCTTCGTGTGTATCGCCCTACATGGCGGGCAACGGGCGACCATGGCGCCCGGACTGGCCGAGCTGCCGGTCCAGGAATTCGATGATCCGGCCGGGCAGGTAGTAGCTCGGCCGCCACGGCAGGCCGCCCGCGACGAACCCGATGTGACCGCCGCCATCGCTGACTTCGAGCTGGACGGAGGCCCCGAGGCGGTCGGCAGGGGGTATCGCCGCCGGCGTCATGAACGGGTCGTCCAGCGCATTAATAATAAGGGTCGGACGCTCGATCTTTTCGAGGTAGTCGATCGAACTGCAGCGATCGTAGTACTCGTCCTTGTTGCGAAAGCCGTGCAGCGGTGCCGTCACGGCGTCGTCGAACTCGGCAAAGGTCTTGGCCTTCATCGCCCGGTGCCAGTCGAATGCGGCGGTGTATTCGTCGAACTTCCGTCGAATCGCTTTCTTCATCCTTTTAAGTAAATAGTGCTGATATACCTTTGAAAAACCAGCACTAAGTGCCGCAGCCGAATCGTGCAGACTGAGTGGCACGCAGACGGCCACCGCCGCATCCAGTGGCGTGTTGACGCCGTTTTCACCCAGGTACTTGAGCAGCACGTTGCCGCCGAGCGAAAACCCAGCGGCCAGCATCGGACCCTCGTGGCCGGCGGCGCGCAGCGATTCCAGGAAAAAACGGATGTCGTTGGTTTCGCCGGCGTGATAGCGCCGCGGCAGCCGGTTGCGGTAATCGCCACAGTCGCGAAAGTGCAGAACGGCGGCGCGCCAGCGATGCGTTGCCGCCTGGTGCAGCAGCATGCGCGCATACGGCGACGCCGCGGATCCTTCCAGTCCATGCAGGATGATCAGGATCGGCCGGCCGGCGTCCGGCGCAGGTCCGTCCGCCATCCAGTCGACCACGGTCGCATCGCCGTCCGGCAGCTCCAGTTCCTCGCTTTCCAGGCGCACGGCCGGCGCCCCGGACCCCGGCAGCGCGGTGAAAATGGTCTGCGCGTGGCGGTTTCGCAACCACCATGCCGGCCTGAAGCGGCTGGAGAGGATGGGGCCGGCTGCCTCGTCATCCGCCATCGGCAAGATTCTCCATGAGCGTCGAAGTATTCGTTGTGCGCGTGCCCCGGTCCGCCGTGATGCTACCTGCTTGAAGCCGACATAAAAAAGGCCCCCCGATTGCGCGGGGGGCCAGCCATGGAGTAGTCACTCCTTCAGGCATGCAGCAGGGGGCGGGGGAGCGTATCCCTGCTGCGTTGCACAAAGTAGGACAGATTCGGGCCTGCTGTCAAGCCGGAGACCGGGCAGGCCGGACGCGCATCAGCCGGCCTTCTGACGGTCCTCCAGCGCGCCCTCATTGCCGCTCTCGGCGAGGCGCGAGCTCGAGCCGAAGCGGCTCAGCACCTCTTCCTGCAGGGCCTTCCAGCGGGCGAAGTTCTTTTCCGCAATGTCCGCGACCGTTGATACCGGGTCGGCACCGACGACGCGGCGCAGGCGACCTCTCAGGCTCTGCTGGCGATTCATGAAGAACTGCATGCTTTGCTCGAGGTAATCGGCGACGAAGGCCGGCATGACCTTTTCGTAGGAGCGGATGACCTGGGACAGGAAGTCGCGGTTCATGACCGCATCGCCTTTCTGTTCCTGCTCGCTGATGACCTGCAGCAGGATCGTACGGGTGATGTCGTCGCCGGACTTCTTGTCGATGACGACGAAGTCCTTTTTCGCGATGACCAGGGCGCGGACGTCGGCCAGGGTGATGTAGCGGCTTTCGTCGGTGTCGTACAGGCGCCTGTTCGGATACTTCTTTATTATTCGGGCAGAACTCATTGTATCTCCGGCGTTTCCATACACTCTTGGGATACCCTTGTTCGGGGCCGGCGGATACCTTAGCCGATTTCGCGGCGGCGACATAGTCTTACTGACCAATCGGAATAGATTCCTGACCGATAAGCGGGTCGAGGCCCCAGTTCCGCAACGTCCACGACCAGATATCGGCGACCGAAGCGCCCTCGAGCGCGTCCGGCGGATCCTGTCGCAGCGCCCGCAGCGCCGCCAGTAACACCGGTGCCGGCCTGTCCAGGTCGATGCCCTCGGCGCCTGTCAGTTTGCTCAGTTTTTGCCCGGACGCGTTCACTGCCACCGGGATGTGCAGGTACACAGGCGTCGGCAGTCCGAGCAGCCGCTGCAGGTGTATCTGACGCGGCGTCGAGTCCAGCAGGTCGATACCGCGCACGACCTCCGTGATGCCTTGCGCTGCGTCGTCCGCCACCACCGCGAGCTGGTAGGCGATCAACCCGTCCCGGCGGCGAATGATGTAGTCGCCGGATTCCGATTCGAGGCGCTGCGAGAACTGTCCCTGCAGGCGATCCTCGAACGCGACCGGTTCGTCGTCGGTGCGGACGCGGATTGCGGTTTCCGTGCCGGCGGCGCCTTCGCGGCAGGTGCCCGGATAGATCACGCCCAGCGGCCCTCGTGGTGCCTCGGCCAGGTCCTTCCTCGAACAGGAGCAGGGGTAGGCCGCGCCGGATTCGAGCAGTGCCGCGACGAGCGCCTCATGCCGCTCCCGCGCCTCGCTCTGGTAGAGAACGGGTCCGTCCCAGCGGAATCCGTAGCGCTCGAGCGCCTCGACGATGCGCCGATCGGCGCCGGGCTGTTCGCGGGGCGGATCGATATCCTCGATGCGCAGCAGCCACTGGCCCTGTCGCCGCCGCGCTTCGGCATAGCTCGCGATCGCGGCCAGTAGCGAGCCGAAATGCAGCGGTCCTGTCGGTGAGGGGGCGAAGCGCCCGATATAACCCGCGGTGGCGGCGCTCATGGCCGGCGCCGGACGCCCTCGTCAGGCTCCGGCGGCCGCATCAGCGATAGCGGTCATCCCGGTCGCGGAACTGCTTTTCGGCCATTTCGCGGCGCTCCTGCGCCTCGACACAGAGCGTCGCAACCGGGCGCGCCTCCAGTCGTTTCAGGCCGATCTCCTCGCCCGTTTCCTCGCAATAGCCGTACGAGCCGTCCTCGATGCGGGCCAGCGCGGAATTGATTTTCCGCAGCAGTTTACGCTCGCGGTCACGGGTACGGAGTTCGAGCCCGAATTCCGATTCCTGCGTGGCGCGGTCATTGGGGTCCGGGAAATTGGCCGCCTCGTCCTGCATGTGATGGACGGTACGATCGACCTCGTTCATCAGCTCGCGTTTCCAGGCCAGGAGAATTGCCTCGAAATGCTTGAGCTGGGAATCGCTCATGTAGTTTTCGCCCCGTTTCGGCGAATAGGGGTCGATGCCGTGGATCGGGCCGGACAACAGGTCCTTGCGCCGCGTCGAGCGCCTGACGGCGGTCTTGCGCGCCGGCTTCTTCGCCGATTTGCGAATGGGCCGCTTGCTGGCAGCTTTCTTCCGACTGGCGGATTTCTTTGCGCTCGCTTTCTTGCGCGTCGCCTTTTTCGCCGTCGGTTTTTTCTTCGTCGAGCGCTTCTTGCGCGCCTTCTTCGTCGATTTCCTGGCCGATTTCTTGCGGCTGCCACGGCTCGATTTGGCGACCTTCTTTTTCTTGCTCGCCTTTTTCCGGGTCGCCTTCTTCTTCGTCACCTTCTTGCGTGAGGCGGATTTTTTCTTCGTGGCCTTTTTCTTCGTGGCTTTCTTCCTGGTGGCCTTCTTTTTGGTCACCTTCGATTTCTTGCTCGCCGGTTTCTTGCGGGCAACGGACTTGCGCTTCGCGGTCTTTTTCCGCGTCGCCTTGGCGGCTCTGCTTTTCTTGCTCGCTGCCTTTTTGGCGGGCATTTCCTACTCCTGCCGTCCGAGAAAAACGCGCAATTATACATCGCTGTCTGCGACATGGAAGGGGCAGGAATCTGTGCTTTTCCAGGGCCGTTCGGCCATGTTCCGAGGGAGCCGCGGAGGCGGCTGAATCAGGCGGAATCGCCCGCCACGGAGTGGTGTGTCATGAATCCGCGACAATCGTTTTATGCCCGGAATTACATTACACTACGCGCTACTTCAAGGCGTTGGGCAAACTCCACCAGATGCGACTGAGCAAGATCAAGCTTGCAGGCTTCAAATCGTTCGTAGATCCCACAACCATCCCTTTCCCCAGCAACCTCGTCGGTGTCGTTGGGCCGAATGGTTGCGGCAAATCGAACGTCATCGATGCCGTCCGCTGGGTGATGGGCGAAAGCTCGGCGAGCCGCCTGCGTGGCGATTCGATCACCGACGTCATCTTCAACGGCTCGAGCTCGCGCAAGCCGATCGGCACCGCGTCGGTCGAGCTGCTGTTCGATAACTCGGAAACGACGCTCGAGGGGCAGTACGCAAAGTATGCCGAGATTTCGATCCGCCGCGAGGTCTCGCGGGACGGCATTTCGAGCTATTTTCTGAACGGCACGCGCTGCCGGCGCAAGGACATCACCGGGGTATTCCTCGGCACCGGCCTCGGTCCGCGGAGCTACTCGATCATCGAGCAGGGCATGATCTCGCGACTTATCGAGGCCAAGCCGGAAGAAATGCGCGTCTTCATCGAGGAGGCGGCCGGCATTTCCAAGTACAAGGAAAGGCGCCGCGAAACCTCGAACCGGATCCGCCACACCAAGGACAACCTCGATCGTCTGCAGGACCTGCTGGAAGAGGTCGAGAAACAGATCAAGCACCTGGACCGGCAGGCCCGCACTGCCGAGCGCTACGGTCGCCTGAAGGACGAGGAGCGCAAGACCGCCGCCGAACTGCTCGCTCTGCGCCTGCGCGATCTCGATGCGCGAGCGAAAGCCTCGGCGGCGATCCTGAACGAGAAGGAAACAGCGCTGCAGGCCGCCATTGCCGAACAACGCAAGTTCGAGGCGCAGATCGAGAAAGCGCGCGTCGAGCAAACGGAGCGGACCGACGCCTTCAACGAGGTGCAGGGCCGCTACTACAAGGCGGGCTCCGAGATCGCGCGTCTCGAGCAGACCATCGAGCATGCGCACGAGCTGCGCGAGCGTCAGCAGCAGGACCTTGAGCAGGCGATCCAGGGCGCGAGCGAGATTCTCGCGCACATCGACAAGGACGAATCCGAGATCGCGCAGCTCGAGCTGTCGCTGAACGAACTCGTACCGGGCCTCGAGGAAGCCCGGACACGGGAATCCGCATCGCAGGCTTCATTGCAGAAAGCACAACAGGCACTCGCCGAGTGGCAGGCGCGCTGGGACGAATTCACAGC
>CALKYK010000439.1 GCA_938003715.1 uncultured Gammaproteobacteria bacterium | reverse complement strand
TGCCGGCCTGCTGGTCGAAGAAGTTCGCGAGCGCAGCCGGGTCCACGCCCGGCACGGGAATGAACGTGCCGGCACGGAACACGATCAACGCTCCTATCAGGAACAGGATGCGCGATTTCAGTTCCTGCAGCTTGCTGCCGGCTTTGGCAGCGTCTGCAGCGCTCATTGTGGGCTTTTTCGCCAAGTGTCTTTACCGATTCTCGATGTCGCCCGCCGCGGCGGGCTCCTGCGATGCTTTTCCCGTGCTATTCCACCGAGCCGCCGGCGGCCTCGATCGCCGCCCGCGCACCCTTCGTCACGGCCAGGCCTTTGACCTTGACCGCCTTTTTGATCTCGCCGGACTTGATCACCTTCACCTTGGTCACTTCCTTCGGGACCAGGTGCAGGCGCTTCAGCGCGTCCATGTCGACCTCGTCGCCAGCCAGCTCCAGCTCGTGCAGCCGCAGCTCGGCGACATTCGCCGCCATGCGCGAGCGGAAGCCGACCTTCGGCAGGCGCCGCTGCAGCGGCATCTGGCCGCCCTCGAAGCCGACCTTGTGAAAGCCGCCCGAGCGCGCGTGCTGGCCCTTCTCGCCGCGTCCGCAGGTTTTGCCCTGCCCGGCGCTGATGCCGCGGCCGACCCGCTTGCCGGCCTGCTTCGCGCCTTTCGCGGGCTTCAATTCGTTCAGTCGCATGTCAGGCTTCCTCTACCGACAGGAGATAGGCAACCTTGTTGATCATGCCGCGGTTCTCCGGCGTGTCGGCCACGGTCACGGTCTGCCGCATCTTTCTCAGACCCAGCCCCGCGACGCAGGCCTTGTGTGCCTTCAGCCGGCCGTAGCGGCTTTTCACCAGTGTCACTTTCAACTGTTTCGGCGTTGCCATCGTTCTCGTCTCTCGATTCCGACCCTCGCCTACTGCGCGAGGATCTCCTTCACTTTCTTGCCGCGCTTGGCAGCGATCTGGCGCGGTGAATGAATGTTGTCCAGCGCGTTGATCGTCGCGCGCACCACGTTGATCGGGTTACGCGACCCGTAGCTCTTGGCCAGGACGTTGCGCACGCCGGCGCATTCGAACACCGCACGCATCGCACCGCCGGCAATGACGCCGGTACCTTCCGACGCCGGCTGCATGTACACGTGGGTCGCGCCGTGGCGGCCCTTCTTCGCGTACTGCAGCGTCTCGTTCGTCAGGTTGACCTTGATCAGGTTCTTGCGCGCCGCCTGCATCGCTTTCTGGATCGCGATCGGTACCTCGCGCGCCTTGCCGTAGCCGAAACCGACGCGCCCCTTGCCGTCGCCGACCACCGTCAGCGCGGTGAAGCCGAACTGGCGGCCGCCCTTGACGACCTTGGCCACGCGGTTGACGGCGACCAGTTTCTCGATCAGGTCGTCGCTGCTTTGTGATTGATCCATTCTTGCCATTGATTCTTCCCGGCCTGAGCGCGTGCCTTACGCGCTCTTAAAACTTGAGTCCTGCCTCGCGTGCCGCCTCGGCCAGCGCCTTGACGCGTCCGTGGTAGCGAAAACCCGAGCGGTCGAACGCCACGGTGTCGATGCCGGCCGCCTTCGCCTTCTCGGCGATGCGTGCGCCGACGATGGCCGCAGCCTCGACGTTGCCCGTGCCCTTCGTGCCCTTGCGCACGTCCTTTTCCAGCGTCGACGCCGATGCCAGCACCGTGCCGCCGTCGGGGCCGATGATCTGCGCGTAGATGTGCCGCGGCGTGCGATGCACCGACAGTCGGTTCACCGCCAGTTCGCGGATCTTGGCGCGCGCTTTGCGGGCGCGACGCAGACGATTCTGTTTCTTTTGCACTTTCATGATCGAACCTGCTTACTTCTTCTTCGCTTCCTTGAGCTGTACGCGCTCATCGGCATAGCGGACGCCCTTGCCCTTGTACGGCTCGGGCGGACGATAGCCACGAATTTCCGCGGCGACCTGGCCTACCTGCTGCTTGTCTGTGCCGCGCACAATGACCTCGGTCTGGCTCGGCGTTTCGACCGTGATGCCGTCCGGCACCTCGAACACGACCGGGTGCGAGAAGCCGAGCGTCAGGTTCAGCGTCTTGCCCTGTGCCTGCGCGCGGTAGCCGACGCCGACCAGCTCGAGCTTCTTCTCGAATCCGTCGGTGACGCCTCCCGCCATGTCGGCAATCCGCGCACGTGTCGTCCCGGCAATGGCCGTAGCAAAGCGCGAGCCGGAGCGGGCCTTCACGACCAGCTCGTTGTCTTCCTGCTTGAGCTCGACTTCCGAGTTCAGCGCCATCGACAGCTGACCCTTGCTGCCCTTGACCGAGACCGAGGTCGCCGACAGCGTGACTTCCACGCCCTTCGGCAATTCGACCGGTGCTTTTGCAATTCTGGACATAGTCTTGTCTCGATACCTGTGCAACGACGCCGGCGTCAGCTGACGACGCAGATCACCTCACCACGAATGCCTTTCTCGCGCGCCGCGCGGTCGCTCATCCCGCCCGCCGACGTCGACACGATCGCCACGCCGAGGCCGCCGAGCACCTTCGGCAGGTCGGACTTGCCGCGGTACGTCCGCAGGCCCGGCTTGCTGATGCGCTGGACTTTCTCGATAACCGGCGCGCCCTCGAAGTACTTGAGCTCCACCGAAAGCGTCTTCGTCGCGCCCTCACCGGACACTTCGAAATCGGTGATGTAGCCCTCGTCCTTCAGGACCTTGGCAACGGCAGTCTTCTGCTTGGACGCCGGCATGCTCACGCTGACCTTGCGTGCTTTCTGCCCGTTCCTGATACGGGTCAGCATGTCGGCAATCGGATCGGTCATACCCATGTTCTCGTCCTCTACCAGCTCGACTTCGTCAGGCCGGGGATCTCGCCTTTCATTGCCGCCTCGCGCAGCTTGTTGCGGCCGAGGCCAAACTTGCGGTACACGCCGTGCGGGCGGCCGGTGATCGCGCAGCGGCTGCGCAGCCGCGACGGGCTCGAGTCACGCGGCAGCGCGTTCAGCTTCGCCTGCGCTGCGGCGCGTTGCTCTTCGCTCGAGTTCACGTTGCGGATGATGGCCTTCAGCTTCGCCCGCTTGGCGGCGTAGCGCTCGACCAGCTTGGCCCGCTTCAGCTCGCGCTCGATCATGGATTTCTTTGCCATTCGTAATCTTTCCTATTTCTTGAACGGGAAGTTGAACGCCTCCAGCAGCGCCCGTCCTTCCGCGGCGTTCTTTGCCGTCGTCGTGATCGTGATGTCGAGACCGCGGATCGCGTCGATCTCGTCGTAGTTGATCTCCGGGAAAATGATCTGCTCCGAGACGCCGAGGCTGTAATTGCCCTGCTTGTCGAACGCCTTCGGGTTCAGGCCGCGGAAATCGCGGACGCGCGGGATCGCGATGTTGACGAGCCGATCGAGGAACTCGTACATGCGCTCGCGGCGCAGCGTGACTTTGCAGCCGATCGGGTAACCGTCACGAATCTTGAACGCGGCAACGGACTTCCGGGCCAGCGTACGCACCGGCTTCTGGCCGGCGATCTTCTGCATGTCGGCCAGCGCGTTTTCCAGCACCTTCTTGTCGGCCACGGCCTCGCCTACGCCCATGTTCAGCGTAATCTTCGTGATGCGCGGTACTTCCATCACGTTCGTGAGGCCGAGCTTCTGCTGGATCTGCCCTCTGAGCTCTTTCTCGTATTGTTCCTGTAGCCTTGACATTGCGTAGCCTTGTCTTTCAGTCGTCGTGTCGCCCGCTTGGGCGGGCTCCTACGATGTTTTGCCTGTTCTGTTTACAGATCGACGGTGTCGCCACTCGAGCGGAAAATGCGCACTTTCGATCCGTCGTTGTTTACCCGTATGCCGACCCGGTCGCCTTTCTTCGTCTTCGGGTTGAAGACCATTACGTTCGAGACGTCCAGCGGCATTTCCTGGTCGACGATGCCGCCCTGAACGCCCATGTTCGGGTTCGGCTTCTGGTGTTTCTTGACGACGTTGATGCCCTCGACGAGCACGCGGTCGTCCTTGAACACCTGCAGGACGGTGCCGCGGCGGCCCTTGTCCTTGCCGGTGGTCACGATGACTTCGTCGCCTTTCCTGATCTTGTTCATCTGTTCTTTCGTCTCCGCAATCGCCCGCCGCGGCGGACTCCTACGATGCTTCGTCTGTCCTCTAAAGTACTTCCGGCGCCAGCGAGATGATCTTCATGAACTGGTTCGTACGCAGCTCGCGCGTGACCGGGCCGAAAATGCGGGTGCCGATCGGCTCGAGGCGCGCGTTCAGCAGTACTGCCGCGTTGCCGTCGAAGCGAATCAGCGAACCGTCCTTGCGCCGCACGCCCTTTCGCGTACGCACGACCACGGCGTTGTAGATTTCGCCCTTCTTCACCTTGCCGCGCGGGATCGCATCCTTGACGCTGACCTTGATGATGTCGCCAACGGCCGCGTAACGACGCTTGGAACCGCCGAGCACCTTGATGCACTGAATGCGCCTTGCGCCCGAGTTGTCGGCCGCGTCCAGGACTGTCTGCATCTGAATCATCGTTCTTACCCGTTATCCAGTTCGTAATGCCGCGCTTACAGCTCCGGCGCACGCTCGACTATGTCGATCACGCGCCAGGCCTTGCTCTTCGAAACCGGCCGGCACTCGGCGACTGCCACCGTGTCGCCTTCGCGGCACTCGTTCTTCTCGTCGTGTGCCTTGAGCTTGGTCGTGCGGCGAATGTACTTGCCGACGACCGGGTGCTTGATCAGGCGCTCGATGGCGATCGTGACCGTCTTGTCGGCCTTGTTGCTGACCACGCGGCCAACGACCGTTCGCTGAATCTTCTGCTTTTCTGCTGCTTCACTCATTGTGCTTCGCTCTTCTGCTCGAGTTCGGCCATGACGGTCTTCACTCGCGCGATGTCCTTGCGCACCCGCTGGTACTCGTGCGGCCGCGCCAGCTGGCCCGTGGCCCGCTGCATTTTTAAATTGAACTGTTCGCGGCGCAGGTCGATCAGTTCCTGTGCCAGCTCGTCTGCACTCTTGTTGCGTAATTCGTCGGCTCGCATCACATCACCTGCCGCGTCACGAACGTGGTCGGGAAAGGCAGCTTCGCCGCGGCCAGGCGAAACGCCTCGCGCGCGATTTCTTCGCTAACGCCTTCCATCTCGTACAGGACTCGGCCCGGCTGGATCTGGCAGACCCAGTACT
>CALKYK010000438.1 GCA_938003715.1 uncultured Gammaproteobacteria bacterium | reverse complement strand
TCCCGAGATCCGCGAAGGTCTGAAGACGTATTCGAACTGGCCCACCTTTCCCCAGCTCTACGTCAACGGCGAACTGATCGGCGGCTGCGACATCGTCGTCGAGATGTATCACTCCGGCGAGCTCAAGGCGCTGCTCGAGGGCGGCGACGAGGCCCCCGCCAACTGATCAAGCGGGCGCGGCGCTGCCGCTTGACATAAGCCGTCAAAAACAACGCTCCGGCGGGAACCGTCGGCAGCTCCCGTTCGTGTAAGCGTTACCGGCCGACGTGCTGATCCGTCTCACGTTTGCCGCCAGAACGGACGGTGCATGAACATAACAAGACCCTCGACCGAATCAGGGCCGCATTCGAATGACGACGAAGACGTTTTCAGCGTTCAGCTGTACGCGGACGACGGCCGGCTGCTCAGCGAATACGCGCTCTACCCGGAGATTGACGACGTATTGACCCTGGACGCGGCCGAGGCGGTCGCACGTTCCAATATGGTCGAAAACGACCTGGGATCCACCACGATCGTCATCAGTCAGGAGTCGCCCGACAAGCTCCGGCAGGTGCAGATCACCATCGCCGACGAGCTCGCGTGACGGCCCGAAAGCCGCATTAGGTCCATCCCGGGCACAACTGAGACGCGGGTCACTGCGCTCTTTTAAGCGATTGATATAGTTGCCCGAACATGGATCGTGCCAGTGCTGCGGGGGCTTCCCGCGCATGCGGCGGGGTCCTCCACGACGGACCAGCGGAGTTCTCTTGAATGAACAAGCCTAAGCTAATCCGGGCAGCCTCGGCCCGGTCGCTGATCGTCGCACTGCTGCTGGCCGTTTCGGGCTGTTCAATGATCATGCCGGCGCCGCAACAACCCGACGTCGTCGTCGTACCCGATCCTGAACCGGCACCGGAACCAACGCCGGAACCTGAACGGCCGATCGTACGTCCGCTGCCGCCGCCACCACCTCCGTTACCCGCCCCGACACCGCAAACCGTCGCCCCCCTCTTTGCCGTCATTCTGAGCGATCGCACCCCCGCGTATGTCGACGTGGTCGACGCACTCGACCGATATCTCGAGCACTACGACGTTTATGATTTCTCCGATCGCAGTCTGCAGCCCAGGGACGCTTTCGCGCGCATCGCGGAATCCGGGGCCGTCGCCGTCGTCGCCATCGGCATGCCCGCCGCGCAGGCCGCGCAACGGTATGCGACCACGCCGGTAGTGATCGGCCAGGTGTTCAACCTGCACTCCAGCGGCATACTCAGCGAGGACATCAAGGCGGTCGCGTCGCTGCCGCCAATCGCGAAGCAAATCGATGCGTGGCGGGAGCTCGATCCCACCGTGCGTAACGTTGGCGCGATCGTCGGCGAAGGCCACGATGCTCTGATCGAGTACACCGACGCGCTCATGCGCGAACGCGGGATAAAGTTCCACTACGGAATCGCCCGGTCGGATCGTGAAACGCTGTACCTTTTCAACCGCCTCATTCGTGACGTCGACGGCTACCTGCTGTTCCCCGACAACCGGGTCCTGAGCCGGCAGGTGCTCGACCAGATGATGAACGATGCCGCCCGCCATCGCGTGCAGGTTGCCGTCTTCAACGAGCCGTTGCTGGATATCGGCGCCACGTTCAGCGGATCGAGCATTCCCACGGATATTGCGGCGCACATCACCCTGGTCCTGAACCGGATCGTCGACGGTGAAATGGACACCGTCCCGCCGGTCACCGAGCTATCGGAAATCCGCATTCGTACCAATCCCGAAGTGCTTCGTCGCTACGGTCTCACGCAGGCAGCCGATCCGGCAGGCGACACGATGGCGGACGCGCAGTGAGAGACTTTCTCTCCAGGATCGGCGGCAAGATTGCCGGCCTGCCGGGGGCGCTGCGACAGCGCCGCCAGCGCGTTCTGGTGCACGAAATCCTGACCCTGCAGCTCGTGATTACCGCCGTCATCGGCGCGCTCGCCATTGCCGGCGTGTATTTCGGTGGCCAGTGGGTGCTGCAGGACAACTACAGCCGCTGGGCGCTGCAGTGGACCGAGGAAATCAACGAACTCGGTGCACCGCTTTACCTGTCGAGCGACGACGAGGCCGTTCTTCGTCTCGAGAGCTTTATCGACAAGTATCCCGAAATCGATCGCGTCGTCTATTACCAGAACGACGGAACCGTCTTGTTCACGATCGACAACAGCGAGGAGTTCGATCGCGCGGCAAACGCATTGACCGAATCCCGGACCTCGGAACTCGTGGCACTGGTCGGTGCGGAGACGCCTTATATCGTCGATACGCGGTTCCTCAATGCACGTGCGTTTCATATCCTCGCCCCGTTGTGGACCGAATCGATAGCAAGCGACGGGCTGTTCAATTTTGATATCGCGGGAGAAGCGGCCGAAACCGCTGTCGACCTGATCGGGTTCGTGGGCCTGGAGCTCGACTTTTCGCTCTTTCACAACCGGCTCTTGTCGAACATCAAGATCGCGATCAGCATCCTGATGGTGATTCTGCTCACCTCCGGACTGCTTGGCCGGCGTTACCTTGCCAGGGCGCTGACCGCCATTTCCGACCTGCAGCAGCCTATCGCCGAACTGGCCAAGGGCAATCTCGCGGTGCAGTTCAAGCCTGCCGAGCACAGGGAAATATCCGAGATTGTCGAAGCACTGGAAACGACTGCATCCGCGCTCGGCGAACGCGACGCCCGGCTGCTGCGGCTGGCGAACCACGACCCACTCACGGGCCTGTTCAACCGCCGCCGTCTCGTCGAGGAGCTGAAAAAGGAGATCGACAACGTCACGGTCAACGAGTCCTCGAGCGCACTGTTGTTTATCGACCTCGACCGATTCAAGTACGTCAACGATACCTGTGGCCACCCTGCGGGTGACCGACTGATACGCAAGGTCGCCGATCAGCTGAAACGTTCCGTGAACCACACCGGGCTGGTTGCGCGCTTCGGCGGCGACGAATTCGCCATCCTTGCGCCCGGCGTCGACAAGTCGAATGCGAAGCGCCTGGCCGAAAAGATCCTCGAGGACATGCGCAGGCTTGCACACATCGAGAACGATCACGTATTCCACGTGCACTGCAGCGTCGGCATCACGATGATTCGTTCCGACCGGTTCGATCACGACGAACTCATCGCACAGGCAGATATCGCCTGCCGCGAAGCCAAGGACAGCGGCCGGAACCGGTTGCAGTTCTACAGCATGTCCGAAAGCGAGGCCGAGAAAATCGTCGCGGACGTCGGCTGGATGTCGAAACTTCGCGACGCGCTGGACAACGACCAGTTCGAACTCCGCTTCCAGCCGATCGTGCAGATTGCGACCGGCCGTATTACTCACCACGAAGTTTTGCTGCGACTGCGCGGCGACGACGGCAAGATGATCGCGCCGGATGCGTTCCTGCCTGCGGCAATCCGCTTCGGGCTGATGGCGGAGATCGATACCTGGTTGCTGCAGAAGTCGATCAAAGCGCTTGCGGGCTACCAGGTCGAACAACCCGATCTGCGGTTCTCGATCAATCTCTCGGCGAACGCCTTCGAAACCGAAGACCTGACGGCATACGTCAGCGAGTGCCTCGAGCAAAGCGGGGTCTCCCCGGCGTCGGTAATCTTCGAGATCACGGAAAGCCTGGCGGTGCGCCACCTCGGCTATGTCGAGCGGCAGGTGCTGGCGCTTCGCGAGCTCGGCTGTGAATTGGCGCTCGACGACTTCGGCACCGGCTACAGTTCGTTCAGCTACCTGCAGCGGCTGCCGGTGGACTACATCAAGATCGACGGCTGTTTCGTGCGCGACCTCGTCCGCAATCCGGTCGATCAGAAAATGATACGCATGATCGGCGAGATCGGGCGGGAAGCCGGCATGCGCACGATCGCCGAGTACGTGCAGGACAGCGAATCGCTCGCACTGCTTGCGGAACTCGGGATCGACCTGGCACAGGGCTATTTCATCGGCCGGCCCACCATCCAGCCGACGTCCAAATCGATGCCGATTCCGATCGGGCTGAAGCAGCGGCAAACGTCACGACTCGCGACGCCGACGGCCGATTGACGGCATCCCGGCGGGGCGCCGGACTACTTCTTCGACTGGCTGCCGGATTCCGCAAACACTGGCTGAAAACGGTTGACGATGTCACAGAACACGTCCGCCGTGACCTCAGCGTCGTACGCGGCCGAATGTGCCGATGCCTCGTCCCATTCCAGGCCGGCCGCCTGCACGGCGCGCGACAGCACGGTCTGACCGTACGCGACGCCGCACAGGGTCGCGGTATCGAACGACGAGAACGGATGAAACGGGTTGCGCTTGATGCCGGACCGGGAAACCGCCTCGTTGAGGAACCCGAGATCGAACGACGCGTTGTGCCCGACCAGGATCGCGCGCGTGCAGCCGCTGTCGCGAACGGCGCGACGCACCTCCCGGAAAACCCGTTGCAATGCGTCCTTCTCGTCGATGGCCGGGCGCAGCGGATGCGTCGGGTCGATGCCGTTGACCGCCAGCGACGCCGGTTCGAGGTTGGCACCCTCGAACGGCTTGACGTGGTAGCGCACGGTCTCGCGCCGTTCGAGCCGACCATCGGCATTGTTGCCAATCAGCACCGCGGCGATTTCGAGCAGCGCGTCGGTCTTGCAGTTGAAGCCGCCGGTTTCGACGTCGACGACGACCGGCAAGAAACCGCGAAAGCGATCGGCGATGGCGGGTTTTTCGGACAACGCAGGCAGCTCAGGCGTTGGCCGCGACTTCGACGATATCCCTGTCGACGATCAGGTCTGCGGAAAAGCGAACACCGAAGCCGGTGATTTCCGTCGCCACGTGGGCGAGCCCGCCCTTGCGCGTGCAGGCGGACAGGTCGATGTGAATCCATGGCACGTCGTTTTCGATGAAGCGATCGAGAAACGTTGCGGCAAGGATGTGGTCACCGCTCGCCGTCGGCGAGCACTGCTTGATGTCTGCCGTTTCGCTCTTGAGATCATCCATGAATTCACTGCCCAGCGGGAACGGCCAGACCCGCTCTCCGGATTCCCTGCCGGCTTTTTTCAACAGCGGGTGCAGGTCCTCGCGATTTGTGAAGACGGCGCTAATCCTGGTCGTCACCGCGGTAACCGCCGCGCCCGTCAGCGTCGCATAGTCGATGACGATCT
>CALKYK010000437.1 GCA_938003715.1 uncultured Gammaproteobacteria bacterium | reverse complement strand
GATCACGTAGTTCTGGGCGGACACCGCCGCGTGTCCCGCGAGGACGCGGCGTGCGACGCGTGTATCGACGTCGTAGACGATGATCGCGGGCTTCTTGCGCCAGATGCTGGCGTCCGCGATGTATATCGTGCCGCCATCGGCGCTGACCTGCAGGTCCTGCAGGAAGGAACCGGCCGGCGCCGTTTCGGGGCGGAACTCGAAGTCGTGGACCAGGTTGCCGCTGGCCAGATCGAAGCCCAGCAGGCGCGGCGTGCCGAAGCCGTGGTTACCGTTGTCGATCGTCCACAGGCGGTTCTGCCGGTCGACGACCACGCCCAGCACCGTGTCGAAGAGGTGCGGCTGCACGGTGCCGCTCGGGTACGGTTCCGCCGCGCCGTCGACCCATTCGAGCAGCTTGTTGCCGCGCGGCCGGGATTCCGGGTGGACGGTAAAGAACACCCGGCCGTCCGCGCTCACGGCAACGTTGCCGATCGGCTCCGGGTAGGTGAGGACGATCTCGAGCGCGTCGTCGTCCAGAAGCGCGTCGGCGGTCAGGTCCGGGTACGGTTCGCCGCCGCCATAGCGGATACGCAGGGTCAGCGCCGCGACCAGAGCGGCGACGATGAGAAACAGGACGAAATGTCGCAACTGCCCGCCGCGCCTCCCCGTGGCGACCGCAAGTTCCGGCGGATTCTACACAATCGGCCGCTCAGGCCAGAAACGCGGCCAGCCAGGCGGCGGCGATCAGGGCGAGCGCCGCGCCGCCGGCGCCGACCTGCACGTCCCGCCGCGGCAACAGCTGGTGGTAGCGGGTCAGGACGATGCCCGCCGCAAAGCCGCAAACGAATCCCGCAAGGTGCGCGCCGATATCCGTATTCGCATCGCCCGTTCCGGTATAGGCAAGCAGGGCGATGCCGCCGACGATGGGCCCGACACGGTACGGCCAGCGCTCCTGCGACATCAGGCGCGCGCGCCAGACGAATCCGGACACCAGCCCCAGCGCGGCGAACACCGCAGTCGATGCGCCGATCGACTTGTGCGACGACACGAGCAGCAGCGTGTTGAGCAGGTTCGCGACAGCACTGGACACGACGATTGCCAGCCAGGCGACGCCGGATCCCGTGAGCCGGCCGGCGAGCAGCCCGAACAGGATGCCGAAGCCGATGTTACCGGCGAGGTGCCGCAGGCTGCCATGCAGTGTCAGCGCGGTCAGCGTCCGCCACCACTCGCCGCTACGAATCAGGACGCCGTCGACGCGGCCGGCCGCGTACCAGTCGCGGTTGAAGACTGCTTCGCCCGCCAGCCAGGCGACGATCGACACGACGAGGACGTAGGCGGCGACGCCGGGCAGCGCCTTCTGGTACACGGGCGTAAACCGCGGGCCGGGCCGCCTCGGCTTGCGGTTCTCGATCTCGTACTGGCGAATCTCGTAGCGTGCGCGCTCGGCGAACTCGTGCGGCACGACCAGGAGGCATCGTTCACCATCGCTCAGCAGTTCGCTCGGGATGTTCAGCGACTGCAGGACCAGTCCGCGGTCCGCGCATTCCTGCCGCGACGGACTCTCGTAGACGGATTGCCAGGTGTCGCCTTCGATGACGCTTGTTTCCGCTCAGGCGGCGAGCCGCGCAATTGCCTGCGGCAGGAGCTCTTCGCAATCCACGCCGAGCCGGATCGTTGCCATCGCATCGGCGCGGGTGCGCCCGCGGTTGACGATCGCGATCGGCAGGCCGGCGTCGTTCGCGGCCCTGGCGAATCGGTAGCCCGAGTACACCATCAGCGACGAACCGATCACGAGCAGTGCCTGCGCCCGTTCGAGCGCCTGCATTGCGGCGTCGACCCGTCCACCCGGGACGCGCTCGCCGAAGAACACCACGTCCGGTTTCAGCACGCCGCCACAGGACAGGCAGGCCGGCACGTCGAACTCGTCCGTGCTGGCGCCGGCGATTTCCGCGTCACCGTCCGGCGCAATCGCGGCCAGGCTCGCGTTCCAGCGCGGATTGGCGTCGTGCAGTCGTTCCTGGAACCGTGACCGTGCCTCGGTGCTTTCGCAGTCCATGCAGCGCACCTCGTCGAGCCGGCCGTGCAGGTCGATGACGTTGCGGCTGCCCGCGGCGCGATGCAGGCCGTCGACGTTTTGTGTAATGACCGCGCGGAGGTAACCGAGCCGTTCGAGTTCGGCGATCGCCCGGTGCGCGGCGTTCGGCCGCGCGGCCGCCATTCGCCGCCAGCCCGAGAAACTTCGGGCCCAGTAGCGACGGCGATTCTGCTCGCTTGCCCTGAAGTCCGCGTACTGCATCGGCGGTGCGGTCTTCCATTTGCCGTCTTCGTCGCGGTAGTCGGGAATGCCGGAACCGGTGCTCAGGCCCGCGCCGGTCAGGACGACGAGGTCGCGATGACGATCGATGAACCGCGCCGTGTGCCGCCTGTGTGGCAAAAATTCCTTTTGTAATCAACTGTTTGTATCCCGTACGCGTTTCAGGTTCCGTTCAGCCGCGCGGCGCGACAATCGCAACGTATGGAGAAGCCGGGGCGGAGGACGAAACGATGAAAGTTGCCAGACGCTGTTACTTTTCGAGCGCCGTCATTGCGCTCCTGTTCCTGCTCGAAACATTCCTGCCGATCCAGTTATTCTGACATACGCCCGGCCGCGCGCGATTGCGGTAAGCTTTGCTTCCTGTTCAGTGAGGGCATGGAGCGAGAATGCAACGCCGATCCGCCGGGATCCTGCTCATGTTGTTCGCGGCCGTTGTGTCGCGCGCAGAGGTCGTGGACGCGGACGCTCACGGCTTTACGGTCCGGCACAGCGTGACGAGAGACGCCGATCGCCTCGACGCCTATGTTGCCGCAGTGCGCGACATCGGTGCGTGGTGGAATCCCGATCACACGATGTCGGGACATTCGGCAAATCTCTACATCGATACGGCGGTGCCCGGCTGTTTCTGCGAAACGCTGGGGCAGGGTGCCGCGCTCGCGCACCTGTCCGTCACGTTCGTCAATCCCGGTGTGCTGGTGCGGATGACCGGCGGCCTCGGCCCGCTCGGCCTGATGGGCGTTGCCGGTAATCTCACCTGGGAGTTCGAATCGACCGAAGCCGGCACCGTCGTCACGCAGCAGTACGCGGTCGGAGGCTACCTGGCCGGCGGCCTGGACGCCGTCGCGCCCGCGGTGGACAGCGTACTGGTCGAGGCGCTGGAACGGCTCAAGTCCTACGCCGAAACCGGCGACCCCGCGCCGCCGGCCGGGGAATGAGCGACGCCGACGAACCGAGGCCGTCCGCGACGGTCCTCGTGGCGCGCCAGCGCGGCGACGACGCCGAGGTGCTGCTCGTCGAACGGCATGCCGGGACCGCGTTCGGTGCGGTGCACGCATTCCCCGGCGGCGTGCTGGAACCCGCCGATGCGAACGTTGCGACGCACTGCCGCGGCATCGACGATGCGCGTGCGTCCGAGACGCTCAGCGTCGACCGAGGCGGTCTGGCCTACTACAGCGCGGCGATTCGCGAGCTGTTCGAAGAGGTGGGCATCCTGCTCGGCGACTGTGACGACGCCGACGCTTTGCCGGCGCTTCGCGACGCGTTGAACGGCGGCGACATCGCCTGGTCGTCGGCGCTCGAACAGCACGCAATCACGCTGCATTGCGACGCGCTCGACTACTTCGCGCACTGGGTCACGCCGGTCGGGGAGCCGAAGCGGTTTTCGACGCGATTTTTCGCGGCGCTGGCACCGGCTGGTCAGGAAGCGGTCCACGATTGCCGTGAAATCACCGACTGCCGCTGGGTCACGCCTGCCACCGCGCTGGCCGCCTACGAGAGGAAGGAACTCGGACTGATCTACCCGACCTGGCGCACGCTCGAGGACATTCGCGACCTCGGCACAGCCGACGCGATCGTCGCCTGGGCGCGTGCGCGCAGCGAAGAGGGCGTGCCGGGCCAGAATCACGCTAGCGTGCGCGTGGACGGCAAACCGGAAGTCGGGTTCCCGGCTGACGCCCGCTATCCCGAGGAGCAGAAGGCGTGAACCCGCTGCCCGCGCCCGGCGTCGTCTCGGCGCTGTCGCCCGGCATCCGGCGCCTGATCGCGCCGAATCCCTCGATGATGACGGGGCCCGGGACGAACACCTATCTCGTCGGCGACGACGAAGTGGCCGTGATCGATCCTGGGCCTTCGATCGACGCGCATCTCGACGCGATCGAGGAAGCCGCCGGCGGCCGCATCAGGCATATCCTTGTCACGCATACGCACCCGGATCACTCGCCGGGCGCGGCGCCGCTGAAGAAGCGCACCGGTGCGGCGCTGTACGGCCGACCCGCGCCCGAGGGACGACACCAGGACCAGACGTTCGCGCCCGACCGCATTCTCGACGACGGCGACGAGCCGGAGCCCGCGAC
>CALKYK010000436.1 GCA_938003715.1 uncultured Gammaproteobacteria bacterium | reverse complement strand
GGGTGCGCTTTTTCGACGCGTTCCAGCCCCTCCGGGCAGGTCACGATGCAGACGACGACGATGCGGGTCGCGCCGTCCTCCTTCAGCGCGTCGATGGCGGCGACGGTGGAGCCGCCGGTCGCGAGCATCGGGTCGATCACGATGCACAATCCATTCTCGATCTGCGGCGGCACCCGGTTGTAATACGTCACCGGCTCCTTGGTTCTTTCGTCGCGATACAGGCCGATGAAACCGACCCGCGCCGACGGGACCAGCGACAGGATGCCGTCCAGCATGCCGATTCCCGCGCGCAGGATCGGCACGACCACGATGTCCTCGTCGATGATCCTGCAGCTCGCCGTCGCCAGCGGCGTCTGCACGTCGACATTCCTGACCGTGACTTCCTTGAGGGCTTCGTAGCAGACGAACATCGTGATCTCGGTCGCCAGCTCGCGAAACTTCTTGTGCCCGGTCTCGACGTCGCGAATAAGCGCCAGCTTGTGCTGGACGCAGGGATGGGTGATCTCGGTGTGCATTTGTTGTTGTTCTCCGCATTGCCGCGCCGGTTTCTCCGGCGCCGCGTATCAGGTGCGTGTGTGTTTCAATCGTAGCATCGGCCGCCCGGCGTCGATCGCAACGGTGCCGAATTCGCCGCGCATCTCGTACTGGCCCTCGCCCGTGCGCATGAAGCCTGCGATCCGCCCGCTGCCGAGCTGGCGAACGGCGTCGGTGATGGCCTTGTCCCCGCCCTTCCCGCCCGCATCGACCCGGGTGCAGTACGGAAACTCGATGTAGGCCGGGCGGTAACAGGCTTTCTCGGAAGGCCGCGGCTTTTCGTACAGCGCATGCTCCGGGAGCAGGTACAGGTCGGTGTCGACCAGCAGCGCGCCGGCATCGATGTGCCAGGACAAAACGTAGGACTGCGCCAGGTCGACTGCCTTGAACTCCCGGAGCTCCGTCCAGTTCGTCGTGTCGCCGCTCACGATACGATCTCTGTTGTGACTGTCGTACGCACCGAATTGGCGATGAAGCACAGTTCGTGCGCCTCGTCGTGCAGCTCCGCGATGAGTTCGGTCTCCGGAGCATTGCCGCCGTAGCTCGCCGCCGGGCGCAGCGTGACGCGTGTCATCGCCATCCTGCCGTCGCCGTCTTTTTCCATGTAGCCGATCGCCTCGTCGACGTAGCGATCGACGACGATGCCGCGCTTCACGGCAAGCGACAGAAAGAACAGCATGTGACAGCTCGAAAGCGCGGCAACGTACGCTTCCTCGGGATCGACGTTGGCGGCGTTCGACATCGGCACCGGCACGATATGCGGCGACGCCGAGGCCGGCACGACCGCGCCGCCGTCGAAATGCCATTCGTGGGCGCGGCTGTAGCGATTGTCGAGAAACGCCTCCCCGTCTCTCTGCCAGCGAATCGTTGCCGTGTATTCGCTCATGTCGCAGTCCGTTTTTATGCGAGCTTCAGTCCGTTTTCCACCGGCCGGTCCGGCACGGCAAGGACGACCGCACCGTCGTCCTGTACGAAGCCGGTGACGAGACATTCTGACATGAACGGCCCGATCTGTTTCGGCGCGAAATTGACGACCCCAAGCACCTGTTTATTAACGAGATTGTTCACTTCGTACAGGTCCGTAATCTGCGCCGACGCACGTCGCGTCCCGATCGCTTCGCCAAAATCGATGGTCAGCTTGTATGCCGGCCTGCGGGCCTCCGGGAACTCGTCGACCGCAGTGATCGTGCCGACCCGCAGCTCGACTTTCGCGAAATCCTTCCAGCTGATTTCCTTCATGAATTCTCTCTTCGACGTTCGGCCGCAAGCGGCAGCGAGTATAGAGGAAGAAAACGACCCGGGATGCTGGCAGACGCCCGCGTGCCTGTCGGTTGCGCGCCCATCGCGCGGTAGAATGCGTCAGCATTCGGATCGCCCTGGATCGTCATCATCAATGCACCGCCATCCCGCGCGGTCGTTGCGGCGTGCTCGAGCAGTCGGCGGCCGTAGCCCTGCCCGATGTATGCCGGCGCAACGAACAGCGCGTCGAGTTCGACGCCGCCGTCGTGCAGAAACGCCAGCGCATAGAAACCGCGCACTTCGTTTTCGTGTTCGCAGACGAAGACTGCGTGCGCATCGCTTTCGATTTGCTTCCGGGTGACTGTCAGCTCCGCGACGCAACGCCGCATGAATTCGGCGTCGTAGCCCCAGTACGCTTTCGATGCGAACGCGAGTTCCGACAGCAGCTTCGTCTCGTGCGGTTCCGCCGACCGGATGCGAACGCCGTCAGTCACGCGCCCGGTCACGCCGCGTCAGGCGAAGCTCCGCTGCACCCACACCCCGATCAAGTGCGACAGCACGACGACGACGATGGCGATGAAAACGTGCTCGGTGACGACCGGCAGCACGGCGACGCGATGCGATCCGGCCAGGTACGCGGACAGGAGGGCAATGACGCAGAAGCCCCAGGCGACCGATACGGCCACGGCCGGCTGCAACGGCAGCCACAGGAGCGGCAGCACGAAACTCAGCGCAACCACGAGCTTGGTCAGAAACGTCCACAGCGTCGCGGCCCAGACCTGTGCGTGGGTGGAATCGGGATCCGCTTCCTGGGCGAGATGGATCCCGAGCGCGTCCGACATCGCATCGGCAACCGCGACGACGAGTATTCCGCCGAGCACCGCCACGAGTGACTGGGTGCCCGCATTCAGGCCGGTGATCAGGCCGATCGTCGTGATGACGCCGCTGGTCGCGCCGAAGAAGACGCCCGTACGGGCGCCCTTGTTGTCGAGAATTCTCTGCATGGCCGTTCCGTTTTTTCGATGACGCTGGGCGCGCCACCTTACGATGGCGGCGGGGCGTTGCCGATACGCATTTTCCGCCGCCGGTACAGGAATGCAGCATACACGAGCAGATTGACGATGATGACCACGGCCGCGAGCGCGATCTGCAGCCCGCGGGTCAGGCCGGACGGGTAGATGACCGGCACGATGTAGTGCTCGATGAAGCTTTCGTCGTATCCGGCCGCGCCGGCGGCGCGGCGCAGGCGGTTTTCGATCGTCGTCAGCGGGCAGATCCTGCCCGCAATTTCGATCCAGGCGCCCCAGGCCGCCGCGGGCAGGTGCAGCCACGCGAGCTTCGGCCAGCGAAACAGCAGCAGGCCGCCTGCGACGACGAAGACGATGAACGCGAGGTGCACCGCGAGTACCGCATCGGCCGCGAGTCGAAATCCCATGTCAGTCCGGTCTCGCGAAACGCCGCCACAGGTACTCGCAGAAAATCGCAGTGACGACCGCGGCGAGGCACGCGGCGGCGACGATCAGCGCGTCGCGGAAGAGCGCGGTTCCGGCAGGCGCCTCGACGGTCGCGTGCACGAAGATCGTGCGCCCGATCTCGCCGAGCAGCCCGCCGGCCAGCGCGCTCGATACCAGCACGGTCAGGCGCGTGCCCAGGCCTGCGCTGCGGCTCGCGAAGTGACCGGCCGCGAGCGCCGCTGCGGCCGTGAACATCGGCACGGACGTATCGAGCACCGCGAATACGCCCAGCCCGGCCAGCGTGACGATGACGAGCGGGTTCGACATGTCAGGTCGCCGCCGCGTACAGCTGCACGTCCTGGTCCTCGCCCGGCAGCCGGGCCGTGCCCGCGTGCTCGAATCCCAGTTTCTCCAGCAGCTTCATGGACGCCGCGTTGCCGTCGTCGGCCATCGCGATGAGTCGATCGTCCCGCAGGTGTTGCCGCGCGTGTGCAATGACGGCTGCCGCCGCCTCGTACGCGTAGCCGTTCGCCCAGTGCCGTTCCAGGAACGCGAATCCCAGGTCCGGGCTGTCGAATCCTTCGCGCAGCACCAGGCCGCACATGCCGAGGTTTTCGCCGTCATTCCGTCGCGAAACAAGCCAGATGCCGAAGCCGTGCCGGGCATAGCTGTCGATGGGCCCCTCCTCGAGGTATCGCCTCGCATCGTCGATCGTGCGTACGCCCTTGTCGCCGATAAAGCGCTTGAACGACGCCTCGTTCAGGAGTTCCAGGATGAACGGCGCATCCGAGACGGCAAACTCGCGAATCGCGAGCCGGTCGGTACCGATCAGTGCGCGGCCGGCCACGTCAGCGCTCGCGGATCCTCAGGTATTCGAGCGTTTCCTCGGTCAGCACCTCGTTGTTCTCGAGCGCGACCTCGCAGCGGTTCTGCCGGCACACGGCCACGCGTTCCACATCGCCGGTCGGGCAGTCGTAGTAGACGCGAAACGCGCAGGACTGCTCGTAGTTGCGGTACTCGAGGCGCAGCGCCGTGATGTGCGACTTCGCGACCGAGGTCAGGCACTGGATCGGGTAGCCGTAGTCGAACAGCGTGCAATCGTCGTCGTTCGCGCACGCGCGGCTTTCGTCCACCTGCTGCTTGAGCCGGCCTTCCGCGCTGTCGCACCGTGCCGCCTGGCCGCTCACGCGCAGCGGCGAGTCGCTGCGAGGCGTCTCGATCGGCGGCGGCGCCGCAACCTGCGGCGGCATCCAGCGCGAATCGTCCTCGAGCCAGGTCGCGACCAGGGTCAGGACCACGGCGATGCCGACGGACGCGAGCAGAACGTTGCCGGTGCTGCGTTTCATGCGTGTGCCTCAGGCCGCGAAACGGTCGATGATCGATACACCGGCGACGTGCAGTCGCGCCGGGTCGCCGAGTGACGCCGCGGCCTCGTCCAGGGTCACCGCCTGGCGTATCAGCAGCCCGGGATCGAGCCTGCCGTCAGCGATCATTTCCAGCATCTGCGGATACCCGCTGGCCTGCATGCCGTGGCTGCCGAGGATTTCGAGTTCATTCGCGATCACCAGTTCCATCGGTATCGGCGGATGGTGGTCGTCGCCGGCCATCAGGCCCACCTGCACGTGCCGCCCGCGCTTTCGCAGGTTGGCGATCGAGTTGAAACAGGTTTGCCGGTGCCCGAGCGCATCCAGCGAGAGATGCGCGCCGCCTTTGCTTAGAGTCCGCACCGCCTCGTCGACGGCTTCACGCCCGGCATGCACGATCGCCTCGGCGCCCGCTTTTTGCGCGAGCGACAGCGCCTCGTCGTCGATGTCTACGGCAATGACGCGCGCGCCGTACGCGCTTGCGATCATAACCGCCGACAGCCCGACACCGCCGCAGCCGTGTACCGCCACCCACTCGCCTTCCGCGACCCGGCCCTGCGCCACGACGGCGCGAAACGACGTGGCAAACCGGCACCCGAGGCTCGCCGCGGTGGCGAAGTCGACGGCGTCCGGCAGCGCGACCAGGTTCAGGTCGGCGTTCTCGATCGCGACGAACTCGGCATAGGAACCCCAGTGCGTGAAGCCCGGCTGGGTCTGGTTGTCGCACACCTGTTGGTTACCCGAGTCACACTGCGGGCACGCGCCGCAGGCGCAAACGAACGGCACCGTGACCCGCTCGCCGCCGCGCCAGTCGCGGACCTTCTTGCCAACCGCCTCGACGACGCCCGCGAGTTCGTGCCCGGGCACGTGCGGCACGCGTATGTCCGGGTCATGCCCCATCCAGCCGTGCCAGTCGCTGCGGCAGATGCCGGTGGCGGTTACCCGCAGCACCGCGCCGCCCGGCGACGGCGCCGGATCGTCGACCTGCCGGACCTCGACCGGGCCCTGGAAGCGTTCGTAGACCGCCGCGCGCATCGACCGGTCAGTCCGTGTCAACGAGGGTCTTGAACATGACGTAGGCGTCGACGTAGCCGTGCTTCGGGTGTTTGAACGCACCGGGCAGCGTACCGACCGTTTCGTAACCCATCTTCTGCCAAAGCCGGTAGCTGCCGACGTTCGAGGCGACGACGAGGTTGAACTGCATGGCGCGATAGCCGAGGCGCACCGCTTCTTTTTGCGAGTGTTCGCACATCGCGGAACCCACGCCCTGCCGGCGCGCGCTTTCCGCGACGAGGTAGCCACAGTTCGCGACGTGCGCGCCGAGCGTCGGCTGGTTCGGCTTGATGTAGTACGTGCCGGTCGCGTTGCCGTCGTCGTCGCGGGCGACGTAGGCAGCCTCCGTCACCTCGCGCCACATCCGGTGCGCCTCCCGCTCCGGCATATCCATCGCGTACGGATAGGTCTCGCCAGCGCGTATGTTCGGCTCCATGATCGCCCAGACGTCCGGCCAGTCCTCGTCGGTCATGCGCGTGATTTTCACCGGGCCGAATCCTTCGAGTCGTCGTCGGGCAGATGCTTGATGTAGCGCAGCAGCTCGCCGTCGTAGCCTGCCACTTCGTAGAAGCGCCTGGCGCGTGCGTTGTTGGCGAAGACGTGCAGCGTCATCGTCAGCGCGCCGCGCCCCGCGGCTGCCTGCTCGGCTGCGCCGAGAAGTGCGGACGCCACGCCGCTGCCGCGCGCGTCGGCGGTTACCGCGATCGCTTCGAGGTGCGCGCTCGGTTCTTGGCTCAGCAATTCCGGACGAAGGCTGACCATCGTGAAACCGACCAGATCGCCGTCTCTCTCGGCGACGTGCACAAGACAATCGTACTCCCCGTCCATCCAGCGGCGCAGCATCGCCGCGTCGCTCTGCCACAGGTGATCGGGGTTGCGCGACGCCGGTACGTCGAAGTCCGCAAGCAGCGGCATCAGCGGCAGGATGCGCTCGCCGTCGTCGCTGGCCGCTTCGCGAATGGCAATGCCCGCGCCCACTCAGGCGTCGCCCTTCATGTTGCTGTCGATCAGGTCGAACAGGTTGCCGAACGGGTCGCGAACGGTGCAGCAGCGCCCGCCCCAGGCGTGTACCTCGATGTCGTGCGTTTCACCGCCGCCGTCGTGAATGCGATCGACCGCCGCGTCGAGTTCGTCCGTTTCGATGAACAGGCCGGAGTGCCCGCTGCCGTGCCATTCGTCTTTCCATTCGAAGACCTTGAGCACGATGCCGCCGAGATCGTAGTTCGTGAAGCGATGCGGTCCACGATCGGAGCGTCGGGACACGTCGAGACCGACGAGGCTTTCATAGAACGCGGTGCTGGCTTCGTAGTCGCCTGCGGGAAACGAGACGAACAGCGCGCGCATCGTCATTCCTTGACTTCCGTGCCGAAATCCTGGGCATCAGCGATGTCGTAGATTTCGTACTCGTGGCCGCGCTTCAGCAGGCGCTTGCCCAGGTCGGGAAAGTCCGCGATCTCGACGTCCAGCGATTCACCACCCATCAGGTACACGAGTTCGGCGTCCGAATCGTTGATCAGGTGATGCGCCACGGAAGGCGTCGGGAAGCCCATGAAATCGCCGGCGGCGACGGCGTGTTCCGCGCCGTCGATGAGCGCCTTGCCCCTGCCTTCGAGGATGTAAATCCACTCTTCTTCGCGGTAGTGCGAGTGATAGATGAACGACTCCTTGCCCGGCGCGATGCGCACGAAGCTCACCCCCGTGCGCGACAGCCCGGCCAGCTTGCTCATGCGTGTGCCCGTGACCTCGGAGTTCTTGTTCCAGGGGTGGTTGAAGGTGTCTTCGGCGGCTTTTATCTCTGCCGCAGTGACGAGGATTTTTGCTTTGTCCGCAGGCATTCAGGCATCCCCCGGCGCCAGCGGGGCGTGCTAATTCCCGGTCGCCTGCTGGCGCAAAATGTGGCTGCAAGTAGACGCGCAATTTCCGCACAAGCCGCGTGAATTGGCAACCGCGCAGGAACCGTCATCGCAGCCGCACTAGTCGCATCGCGCAGCCGCAACGCCCCAGCCGGCGACAGCAGCGCCTCGGAGTGCCCGATCCGCTACGGCAACGCACTGTTCGCAAACAAAAAGCGTCTCGGCTTCGTCGCGGTGCAGCGGCCGATTGGAAAAAAGCCGCGTTGCACCGCCGCAAATGCTGCAGGCGTCAGCCACAGTGCTCCAGGTCCTCGGCGAACACCAGCATGTAGCCGTCGACATCCCGCACCGCGATCTCCCGCATGCCGTAGAGCTCGCGGTCCTGTGGTCCGTGCATGATGTCGGCGCCCGCAGCCTGGAACTCTTCATAAAGTTCTGCAAGGCCGGTGCACCAGAAATAGGCGTCCCAGATTTCTTCCGTTCCGTTCGGCCGCGGCGCGAGACGCTCGCCCTGGTTCAGCATGACGATGAACCCGTCACGCTGCGGCATCGCGAATCCGGGCGGGTCGCCCCAGTATTCCGGTACGCGAAAGCCGAGTTTTTTTTCATAGTACTCGCCGGCGGCGAGCACGTCGCGGACCAGGAAATGCGGGCAGGACGAAACCAGCTTGCTCATTGTGATCCTCCCGTACGGTCCGGCTACGATTTTCCTGTGCCGGAGCGGTAGAAGCGCACCTCGACTTTTTCTATCGTCGCCAACCCTTCCTCTATCGCATCGTCGATCTTCGGCAGGAACGCCTCGATTTTTTCCTCGGCGTCGACGATTTCGATGACGATCGGCAGGTCACTGGACAGGCGCAGAATTTTCGCCGTGTGCAGCCGGCTGTGCGCGCCGAAGCCCTCGAGCCCGCGCAGCACCGTGGCACCGGCGAGCCCTTCCTCGCGCGCGCGCCTGACGATCCACTCGAAAAGCGGCATTCCCTCGTGCCGGTCGCTTTCGCCGATGAATATACGGAGCAGCTTGCCGTGGTCGGGTAACGACATGTCAGATCACCTCGAGACGAGCACGTAGCCGAGCCAGACGAGCGCGACGCCGAGCACCACGTGAATGGCGACGTTGGCAAACGCGCGCAGGTAGTCCGCGTCGCGCAGGAGCGCGAAAGTCTCATAGCCGAACGTCGAGTAGGTCGTAAATCCGCCGAGTACGCCAATCAGCGCGAACAGGCGGAAATCCGGCCCGAACAGCTGCCGATTCTCCATCAGGCCGATTGCGAGCCCGATCAGCAGACAGCCGAGCATGTTGACGGCCAGCGTGCCGTACGGAAACGACGAAAGCGCGGCGCTGCGCTGCACCAGTCCCGACAGGCCGTAGCGGCAAATCGCGCCAATGAAGCCGCCGGCGCCGACGAGTGCTGCATTGAACAGAGCCGCTTTCACTGATTCAATCCTTAAGGTGCCGCAGCAAAAGCCAGATGCGCTTGCGGATGTTGTTGACGCGGACACTCCAGCGATACTTGCCGTGATTCGCGACGTGCGGGTAGCGCAGCATCAGCTCGTTCAGCTTTTCGTAGATCGACTCGACCAGTTCCTCTGTGCTCTTGCCCGCCCACGAGCCGAGCTCCGTGCCTTTCAGCGAGCCGTAGGCCTTGATCCGGCCGCGTTTCAGCGAATCGAAATTGAAGCCGGCTTTTGCGAGGCGCTTGTACTCCGCTACCGAGAGCTTGCCGACGACGTCGGCAAGCGGCACGTCGTCCTTCGCCACCATGTCGAGGTAGGTAAGGTTGTCGCGCAGCTCGCCGGCGATGGCCCGCGCATCGCCTTTCGCCCTTCGTCGCCACTGCGTCAGCGCGCTGATCGCGGCGCCTGCGTCAGAGAGCGATCGCAGCGCGGCCGGTATCGTCATGTCCACGGGTGCTTAAGCTCAGTCATCGTATTCACCATCGAACGAAGCGATGCCGTTCAGCCCCGGCCCAACCGCGCGAAAACGCCAGCCGAGCGCGTCGCACGCGAGGCGGTCCCAGCTGCCGTCACCGAAGTAGGTAATCGAACGGCAGTCGCGGCCGATCGAGGCCAGCGCATGCTGCATGATGGCCGTACGCTCGATTGCGTCGTCGCTGTTCGCGACGGTCACGCCGTCCAGCGCGAAACCGGCCGACGCGAGCTTGATCTCGGCCGAGCGTCGCCAGCTGCCGGTCGCGATCGCGATGCCGTGATCGTCGGAACGCAGCAGGCGCTCGAGCAGCGCCTGCGCGCCGGGCATTTCGAGAAACGGCCCGTGGTCGTCGATGAACGCTTCCAGGTCGGCGAAGAATTGTGTCTTGACCGCGTCGGTGAGCGCAGGGTCGGCTGCGATGCCGTTGTCCGCACACACTTCGAGCAGGATGCCTGCGTCGGTGACGTGCTGGTAGTCGGCGAGCCCGGGTCGGAACCGCACGTCGCCCAGCACCTTGCGCGCCGCCTGCTTGTAGAGGTGGTCGTCCTGCGCGGACGAGTTCAGCAGCGTGCCGTCAATGTCGAATATGACCGCGTGCGTCAAAGGTCCGGACCGCGCTCAGCTCGCCTGCGCCCTGCCGAGCGTTTCGGGAAGGGTTTCGACGTACGCCCGGATCTCGTCGCGAACACGGCGATAGTGTGACAGCGCCTCTTCCTCTGTAGTTGCGTCGCGGGCGAGTTTCGGCGGGTCGTCGGAGCCGTGGTGCACGACGTGTGTCGGGCCGGGAAATAACGGGCAAAGGTCGGAGGTGTGGTCGCACTCCGTGATGACGACGTCGATC
>CALKYK010000435.1 GCA_938003715.1 uncultured Gammaproteobacteria bacterium | reverse complement strand
CCGGTCCGGCTAGCGCCTGCCCGTCGGCAGCAGGCCGAGACTGCCGCGGGCCGCCTCCCAGAGCGTCGCGCCCGCGGCAACGAGCCCCCCTTCGTGACCGGCCATGACGGCAACCGAGCCGTCTGCGAATCCCGTCTCGGCGTGCAGCCTCGCGAATTCCCGCGCCATGGCCGGGGTACCGTAAGGGACGTTGCGGGCCGTCGTCGGCACGGTGTCGAGCAGCCTCGTCCAGAGTTCCGGGTCGTGAACGTGCACCACCGCTGCAATGCGCGGCGACAGCGCGTAGATCGCCGCGTGCGTCAGCGACTCCGCCGACGCTTCCGTGGCGCCGATCGCGCGAACGACATTCACCTCGATGTCGCAGCCGGTCACCCGCGCGAAGTGTTCCGCACCCGGTTCAGCGATGTGCCCGGTCTGCGTTCCGGTGATGACGAAACCCGGACCGTCGGCGCAGCGGACGCTCAGGTTACCGTAGCCGACATCGTGTTCGGCGTCGTGGCCCACCAGCCCGGCCGCGAACAGCGGGCGGCGCCATTCGATCAGGGTGCGGATCTCGTCGAGTTCGAGGGGTGCGGACGGTGTCCATTCGGACACGAACTTGATCGTGCCCTCATCGATCATCCCGCGAGCCTGGCGCGTTCCGGAAACAGCCGCGTCAGTCCCGCCTCGCTGGCCTCGCAGATGCCGGCCTCGGTGATCAGCCCGGTGACGAGCCTGGCCGGCGTGACGTCGAACGCGTAGTTGCTGATCGCGGTCTCGGATGCGACGGTGTCGACCGCCGTCAGCGCATCGCCGGATCGGCCGTATACGTGGCTGACCTCGGCCGGATCACGTTCCTCGATCGGGATGTCGTGCAGGCCGTCGCAGATCGTCCAGTCGATCGTCGTCGACGGCAGCGCCACGTAAAACGGTATGCCGTTGTCGTGCGCCGCCAGCGCTTTCAGGTAGGTGCCGATCTTGTTCGCGACGTCGCCGCAGCGGGTCGTGCGGTCGGTGCCGGTGATGCAGATGTCGACCATGCCGTGCTGCATCAGGTGACCGCCGGCGTTGTCGACGATCAGCGTGTGCGGTACGCCGTTCTCGGCGAGCTCCCACGCGGTGAGCTGCGATCCCTGGTTGCGCGGGCGCGTCTCGTCCACCCACACATGCACGTCGATGCCGGCGCGGTGCGCGAGATAGACAGGTGCCGTTGCGGTGCCGTAGTTGATCGTCGCCAGCGCGCCGGCATTGCAGTGCGTCAGCACGTTGACGGGCCGGCCGGGATTTTGCCGCGCCAGCGCCTCGATCAGCGTCAATCCGTGTTCGCCGATGCCGCGGCAGATGCCGATGTCCTCGTCGCAGATCGCGCGCGCTTCCGATTCGATGACAGCAGCCACGTCGGCACCCGGCGGCGCCTTGCGAACTGCTGCAAGCACCCGCTCGATCGCCCAGCGCAGGTTTACGGCCGTGGGTCTCGTGTCGGCGAGTTCGCGCGCCGCGGCGTCGACCGCACGGCTCGCCTGGTCACTCGACTCGCGCGCCGCCAGGTACAGGCTCCAGGCCGCGGTGGCACCGATCAGCGGCGCGCCGCGCACAAGCATGTCGCGTATCGCCGCGGCACCGTCCTGCCAGCGGCGCAGGTCCGCCACGACATACTCGTGCGGCAACCGTCGCTGGTCGATGATCTGCACGACGGAGGGATCGCCCGGTTTTTGCCAGATCGTCCGGAAGTCGTCGCCGCTCGGCCTCATGCGAGAGAGTCCCTGCCTGCTGCTTCGTTCCGCGCATTCTAACCTGTCTGAAGGCGGCAGCCGGTCATAGGTCCGGCAGGGTTGGGGTGTTACATTGCTGCGGTGATACGCATCCTCTCCGTCATTGCCTGGATGACGTGCTGCGCGGTTCCGGCGCTCGCACAGGAGGCGGCCCCCCCCGGGGAAGCGCGGGAACCGGCCGTACCGACGCCGGCGGCGCTCGAGGCGATGGGCGCCGTGATCGGCGAGATCACGCTGGACAAGGAAAACGTCTTCAATCCCGAGCGGCCCGGCGAGGACAATGCACTGTACCGGCTGGCGAATCGCTGGCACGTGATGACCCGTGACGTCGTGATTCTCCGCCAGCTCCTGGTACGCAGCGGGGACCGCTATTCGCAACGCCTGGTCGAGGAATCCGAGCGCCTGCTGCGGCAGAACGCGTATCTCTACGACGCGAAGATCACGGCCGTGCGGTTCGAAGACGGCGTCGTCGACCTGCGCGTCTGGACGCGCGATCTCTGGACCCTGATGCCGGGCCTGTCGGTGTCGCGTGCCGGCGGCGAGAACAAGACCCGCGTCAGCCTCTCGGAGCGCAACCTGCTCGGGCACGGCGTGTCGGTGCGCTTTAATTACACCGAGGACGTCGACCGCGACACCACCAGTTTCCAGTACCACGACCGCAATCTCGGCAGCACCTGGTGGTCGCTCTTTGTCGAAGTCGCGGACAAGTCGGACGGCGACACGCTGGACTTGCGGCTGGCCCGCCCTTTCTACGCGCTGGACACGCGCTGGTCCGCCGGCGGCAGCTTCTTCGACGATTCGCGCGAGGTTTCGCTTTACGATCTGGGCAACGAGGTGGCCGAGTATGCGATGGACTCGGAGTTCCATACCGCTTTCTTCGGCTGGTCGACCGGGCTGCACAAGGGCTGGGTACGCCGCTACAGCGCCGGTTACGTGTACGACCGTCGGCGTTTTCGCGACGTCCCCGGCGGCGTGCTGCCGCAGTTCCTGCCGGTCGACCGGACGCTCGCCTATCCCTATGTCGCGTTCGAGCTGCTCGAGGATCACTTCGAATCGACGAGCAACCGCGACCAGATCGAGCGCACCGAGGACTTCTATCTCGGCACGCGCCTGACGGCGCTGCTCGGCTACTCGGCCGACGGTTTCGGTGCGGATCGTGACTCGCTCATCTACCGGCTCGCGGCGAGCCGCGGCTTCGGCTCGATCGAAAAGAAGGCGTTGATCCTGTCGACGGCGCTGAGCGGCCGCCGCGACGACGGACGAACGGCGAACCGCCGTTTGTCCCTGGACGCCCGCTACTACAACAAGATCAACGACAAGCGCCTCGTGTTCATGACGCTGCATGCGACACACGGGGAGAATCTCGACTTCGATACGCTGCTCGATCTCGGTGGTGACACCGGCCTGCGCGGCTACCCGCTGCGCTACCAGGTCGGCGAATCGCGGGTCCTGCTCACCGTCGAACAGCGCTACTTCCCCGACTTGTATCCGTTTCGCCTGGCGCGCGTCGGCGGTGCGATCTTCGCCGACGTCGGCCGGACCTGGGGCACGAACCCGGTCGGCGGCAGGAGTCTCGGCTGGCTGAAGGACGTCGGCATCGGCCTGCGGCTCGCGCCGACCCGGGCCAGCGGCCGCGACGTCATTCATTTCGACATTGCATTTCCGCTGGATGGCGATCCGTCGATCGACGACGTCCAGTTCCTGGTCGAGTCCAAGCGCAGCTTTTGAGCGCTGCGCCCGTCGCGGCGGCGCCTCCGGGAGTACACTGGCGAGCGGGCTCTCGACCCGCCGAAAAGTGACGGCCGTCACGACCGGATTGCCGTTCCGCCGCCGTCCAACGAGACAGCGAGGGCCAAGGACGCATCGTGACCCTGTACCTGGACGACAAACGCCTTGTCAAACAGTTGCTTGCCAACGACCAGCGGGCGTTCGACCGGTTCTTCAACGAGAACTTCGCGCGCCTGTACAGATTTGCGCTGGCGCGGCTGTCCGGGGATCCCGATGCGACTCGCGAGGTGGTGCAGATCGCGATGACCAAGGCGGTCCGCAAGCTGCACACGTTTCGCGGCGAGGCCGCCCTTTTTACCTGGCTGTGCGCGATCTGTCGCAACGAGATGATCGATTGGCTGAAGAAACAGGGTCGGTACGAGCAACACATCGTGCTGACGGAGGATTTCCCGGAAATCCGCGCCGCGGTCGATTCGTTCCGTGCGCCGCAGGCGGACAGCCCGGAAGAACAGTTCCGGCGGACCGAGCTCGTGCGCCTGATCCAGGTGGCGCTCGATCGGCTGCCGCCGAAGTACGGCAACGTGCTGGAGTGGAAATACATCGAGGGCTATACCGTCAACGAAATCGCTGCGAAGCTCGACCTCGGCAACGAGGCGACCCAGTCACTGCTGGCGAGGGCGAAACGCGCGTTCGGTGACGTTTACAGTGCACTGACGAGCGAGCTTGCTCGCGAGTCTGGCCCGGGCAACGCGGGGACGAACCCGACATGACGGACAGGAACAGGAACATCGACATCGATTCCGATGCCGCGTTCGAGGCGCTGCTGAAGAAGTCGCCGCCGCGCGCCGCGCCGCCGCCCGGTGACGAGGCGGCGATTCGAGCGGCGGTTCAAGAGGAATGGCAGCGCATCACCGGCAGAGCAACCCGCCGACGCAGGTTCACGTCGCTGGCGATCGCCGCCTCCGTCCTGGTCGCGGTATTCGCTACGCTGAACCTGCTCCGCGACCCGGTGCCTGGATTCGACGAACAGGTCGTCGCCACGGCCGCGCATGCCTTCGGCGAGGTGCGCCTCGTCGAACCCGGCGGCACATCGACCGAACTCGCCGCGTCGATCGTCGGCAGCGGCGGGTTCGCAATTGGTGGCCTGGATGCCGTCGAGACGGGACCGGACTCGGGCCTGGCGCTCGACTGGCACGGCGGCGGCTCGCTACGTCTCGATGCGAACACGCGCGTCGTCTTCGAGGCGCAGGACCGCGTCTTCCTTGCACAGGGCAGGGTGTACTTCGATTCCGTCGCGAACCCGGTTGACGCAAACGCGGCAAACGCCGGTCTGGCAGACTTCGCGCTGCGCACCGGGCACGGCACGTTGCGGCATCTCGGCACGCAGTACATGACCAGGGTGCGCGGCGACGTCGTCAGCGTTGCCGTGCGCGAAGGAAGCGTCACGTTCGCCGGCAGCGGTATCAGCGCCCGCGCTGCCGCGGGCCAGCAGGTCATCATCGAAGCGGGTAGCGCGGACATCGAGCGGATCGACGGCTACGGCGACGCCTGGTCCTGGATCGAGCGAACCAGCCCCGCGGTAGACCTGGACGGGCGCCTGGTGCTCGACGCACTGCGCTGGGTCAGCCGCGAGTCCGGCCGGACCCTCGAATTCCGGAGTGCGGAAGCGGAACGGCTGGCCGGTGAAACGGAGCTGCGCGGACTGCAGGGGCGCCTGCGCATGGAGCCGACCCGCGCACTCGAACTGTTCATGCTGACAGTCGATCTCGAAGCGCAGGTCGACGGCGGGCGTATCGTGATCAGCGAAGCGGGGCCGCAATAGCGCAATCGGCAGAACGACAAGCAGCGAATTCGGCAAAGAGGTGATCGTGCGCGCACTTTTTGTCCTGATCGCCGCCTGTGTCGCGAGCGTTCCCGCGGCGGGCCAGGGCGATACCTTCAAGGGACGCAGCGTCGCAGACGTGATCGACGAGTTTCGGTCGCAGGGCTATCCGTTTGCCTACAGCACGAACCTGGTCGACGACTCGCTCGAGGTGCTCGCCGAACCCGACGCGGGGGACGCCGTCGAGATCGTGCGCCGGATCCTCGCGCCGCACGACCTGACCATACGCTCGGAGGAAGGTTTCTACCTCGTCGTACGCATCGACCGTTCGGCATCGCGCGGCACCTTGCAGGTCATCGGGCGCGACCGCCGCGGGCTCGAAGTGCCCGTCGACCTGGCGGTGACGTCGACGTTGCCGCTGCCAGCCGGCAGCGTCGTCGCGCCGGGCATTCTGCAGATCGACGACGTGCCTGCGGGCCGTTATCGGCTGGAGATTTCCGCGACCGGTTTCGAAGCGGCGGTGCGCGAGGTCGAAATCCGGCCCGGGGCGATCACGAACGTGGTCGTGGAGCTCGGCCCCGCAAAACCCCAGATCGAGAACATCACGGTTTCCGCAAGCCGCTACGAGATCCTGCGCGACATCTCGACGTCGCGTTTCAACATCGATCGGGACGCGATCGAAACGATGCCGGACATCGGGGAGGACCCACTGCGGGCGGCGCACCGACTGCCGGGCGCCGCCGCAAGCGGCGCGTCGGCGCGCGCCCATTTCCGCGGCGGCGACGAGGCGGAAACCGGCATCATCCTGAACGGCAAGCGGCTGTTCGATCCGTTCCACGTCCGCGATTACCAGAACATATTCAGTGCCATCGATTCGCGCGCCATTGACGGCGTCGAGGTCTACACCGGCGGCTTCCCGGTGCAGTATGGCGATCGCCTCAGCGGTGTCGTGCTGATGGAGTCGCTCGATTCGACGCGAACGCGGCATACGGAAATCGGTCTCAGCGTGTTCAATACCTCGGTGCTGTCCGCCGGTCGATTCGCCGACGGCGGCGGCGACTGGCTGTTCTCCGCCCGGCGCGGAAACCTCGACCTGGTTATCGACAAGAAGTTCGGCGAACCGCGCTACTACGATGTGTTCGGCGAAGTGTCGCGCTGGTTGACGCCGAACACGCGCCTGTCCGCGAACGCCCTGTTCGCCGACGACGGGGTCGTGCTGGTCCTCGAGACCCAGGTCGGCGAGGAGGAGCAGGCGATAAGTCATACGCGCAACGCGCAGTTCTGGCTGACGCTCGAGAACCACTGGAGCGACGCGCTGCAAAGCACGACCGTGCTTTCCTACAGCGCGTTTTCCAACGATCGTACCGGGTTTACGAACGATACGGAGAAAGTCGTTTCCGACGTCGAAGATCGGCGTGACATCGACCAGTTCGGTTTCCGCCAGGACTGGATCTGGCACAGTTCCGACACTCACCTGCTGCAGTGGGGTTTTACGCTGGAGCAGAAGGACGCGCGCTACGATTATTTCGCGAACGCCGAATTCTTCGGCCTCAAATCGATTTTCCAGGGCGTGCCGGCGACGATCAGCCGTGATCTGAGTGCAGCGCCCGAAGGTGCGAGCTACGGGCTGTACCTGTCCGACCGCTGGAAATTCCGGCCCGGGACCGTGTTCGAGTTCGGGCTGCGCTGGGACGACCAGACTCACACCGATCTCAGGTCCGACTCGCAGCTCAGTCCGCGCATCAGCGTGCTGCGGTCGCTGGGTCCGGCAACCGACCTGCGCCTGAGCTGGGGTCGGTACTACCAGTCGCAGGGCATCCACGAGCTGCAGATCGAGGACGGCGTCACGAGGTTCTTTCCGGCGCAGCGCGCGGATCACACGATCGTCGGCGTGCATCGGCGCCTCAACGACGAACACTCGCTGCGCGTTGAGCTGTTCCGCAAGGAAATGCGCAAGCTCAGGCCGCGATACGAAAACCTGTTCGATCCACTGGCGCTGATCCCGGAACTGCAGCCGGATCGCGTACGGATCGTGCCGTCGAGTGGCACTGCACAGGGGGTCGAACTCACGCTGCAGCGCGACGGCAAACGGCTGTCCTGGTGGGCGAGCTACACGCTTTCCGAAGTGACCGACACCGTCAACGGCGTCGACCAAGCCCGCAGTTGGGACCAGCGGCACGCGCTGCAGCTGGGCCTGACCTGGAGCAACGACGTCTGGGACCTGTCGGCCGCGGCGCACCTGCACAGCGGCTGGCCCACGACGGGGCTGACGCTCGAGCCGGCGCCCGGAGGAGACGTCGTTGCCGTGCCCGGGCCGCGCAATGCGCTGCGACTGCCGGATTACGCGAGCATCGACGCGCGCGTCAGCCGCACGTTCGACCTCCGCCGCGGCAGGCTGACGCTGTTCTTCGAGGTGGCCAACCTGATGAATCGGAACAATGTCTGCTGTCTCGATTACGACCTCGAAGAGGGCCCGACCGGCGAGGACATACTGGAGTTCAGCAAGGATTACTGGCTTCCGTTGCTACCCGCCGCCGGCGTTCTCTGGGAGTTCTGATCATTCCCGGAACGGTGCCAATGGCAACGTCGTTCCCAACCGATTTGCGCGATTCCGGACGTCCAACAGGCAGGAGCGCCTGCTGCGCGGTCGAGTCGCTTCGGACAAGGAGGCCGGATGTTCATCGGACACATCAACCTGGCGCCGAAGATGAACGGCAGCGAAGGTCAATTGATCCTGCTCGTGGAGGCGTTGGCCACGCACGGCGTGTCGCAGCACGCGGTGGTGCGCAACCGCCCGCTCGCCTGCCGGCTGCTCGCGTCAGGGGTGATATCGGTTGGCCCGTCGGCGCGAACCGCGGTTACGGCCTCGTGTTTGATGCCCGATGTCGACATCGTGCACGTGCATGACGCACGGAGCCTGCCGGCCGGGTTGATTTTGACACTGACCCGGGCGATTCCCTACCTGGTCACGTACCGGTCGCCGAGCACGCCGGCGTCGAATCCGCTGTCCCGATCGATGTATCGCCGTGCGAAATCGATCGTTTGTCGCGATGAACAACAGGTCAAACCGATGCAGCGCTATTCACCGGGCACGCCGGTGTCATTTGTTCCGGAAGCTGTGGAAATCGAATTGAGCGGAGAGCGCCCCGGCCCGGCGGCGCTCGCTTCGGCGTACCTGCGAATATACCGAAGTGTGCTCGACGGAAGCCGCGTCAGCGGGTTATCGAACCGAAATCGAAGCGCACGCCGGCGAAGCCGCGCGTGAAGTCCTCGAACCAGTCGACGCCAACCTGTATCTGCACGCTGTTGGTCACGCTGTACAGGAGGCGTGCCTCGAGCGTCAGGTCACCGTTCGAGTCTTCGATGTCCTCGTAACCGATCGCACCGAGAAACTCGAAATTGGTGTGGTTGACGACCCGCGTACCGACCCGCGCCTTGTAGCCGTCGGTGGTGACACCCGTGTCGTACTGGATGAAGCGTGCTTCCGCGAACAGGCTCCAGCGATCCTGCTTGAAGCCCATCACGCCGTCACCCTCACCGCTCAGGTGCGTGTGCCAGCCGACGCCGGCCGTCAGGATATCGAGATCGACCGTGGGTAGTCCGGGCAGGACGTCGAGGTCGTTCAGTTCGAAGCTGCCGATGGCGTAGATATTGCCGGGAAACTCGATCGACAATTCGCCGCGACCGCCGTCGCCGTCGATGCTGGTCGAGCCGACGTCGACGCTCGAGCGGACGTAGGACGCCTCGGCGTAGGTGTAGGACACCTCGTCGTTCGCGTGCGCCGGCAGGCCGGCCACGGCGATGACCAGGGCGAGGCTCGTCGGCACTGATGCAGGTTTCATGGTGACTCTCCTAGCGGACCCTCGATGCAACATAATCGCGGAATGCGCAGCAGACCGCGACCCCTGTCACATTTTTTCCTTAGTTAACAAGAATTAACAGGAAAAAGACCGATTCTGTGCCGCACGGCACGCTGCCGGGCACCGCTGGACGGTCAGGCGCTCCGTCGCGCCGAGGCGAGCGTGTTCGACATCAGCATCGCGATGGTCATCGGGCCGACGCCCCCGGGCACTGGTGTAATGGCGCCCGCGACGGTAATCGCCTCGTCGAAGTCGACGTCCCCGACCAGGCGGTTTTTCTTTTCGCCGTCCGCTTCGACCTCGATGCGGTTGATTCCGACGTCGATGACGACGGCACCCGGCTTGATCCAGTCGCCTTTCACCATTTGTGCGCGGCCGACGGCAGCGACGAGGATGTCCGCGCGTCGGGCGACGTGCGGCAGGTCTCTGGTGCGGCTGTGACAGATCGTCACGGTCGCGTTCGCCTTCAGGAGCAGGCTCGCCATAGGCTTGCCCACGATATTCGAGCGGCCGATGATCACGGCGTTCAGGCCGGACAGGTCGGCGCCGAGCTGTTCTTCGATCATCAGCATGCAGCCGGCGGGCGTACACGGCACGAACGCGTTGTCGAGCCGGCCCGCGGTCAGCATTCCGATGTTCATGAAGTGAAAGCCGTCGACGTCCTTGGCCGGGCTGACCGACTGTGTCACGCGCTCCTCGTCGAGGTCGCCCGGCAGCGGCAGCTGCACGAGAATGCCGTGCACCGCCTCGTCGCGATTCAGTTCGTCGATCAGCGCCAGGAGTTCGTCTTCTGCAACGTCCGCCGGCAGCGTGTGCTGCACGGAGTGAAATCCGCATCGCTCCGCGGTGCGCTTCTTGTTCCTGACGTAGACCTGGCTCGCCGGGTCCTCGCCGACGATCACCACGGCAAGTCCCGGCGCGATGCCGCGTTCCGCGACCAGCGTTGCCGTTTCGGCAGTAATCGATTCCGTCAGTTCGGCGGCTTTCGCCTTGCCGTCGATGATCGTTGCGTTTGCCATAACTCCAGCTGCCCGACGTAAACGACCGCCTGGAGCGGCGGCCTGACCGGCGGCAGATGGTACCCCTGCCCCTCCGCCGGGGTAAACCCGC
>CALKYK010000434.1 GCA_938003715.1 uncultured Gammaproteobacteria bacterium | reverse complement strand
GTTCAGACGTGTGCTCTTCCGATCTTGTATTGCATATACACTGCGCCGCCTCAGCAATCTGCGCCTCGTCTCGCCCGCGCCTGAATCGCCCTGACGTACCGGAGGCGGGGCGATACTTCGTTGCGAGCCGGCTCGGCATGCTCATGTATTGTCTATACACTGCGCTGCCTCGCCGTCTCGCGCCTCGTCTCGCCCGCGCCTGAATCGCCCTCACTTTTCCTGTGCGGGACGATTCTTCGTTGCAGATTGCTTCGGCGTGCTCATGTATTGCATATACACTGCGCCGCCTCGCCGTCTCGCGCCTCGTCTCGCCCGCGCCTGAATCGCCCTGACTTTTCCTGTGCGGGACGATACTTCGTTGCGAGCCGGCTCGGTTCCTACGACGGCAACGGTCGCGTGACGATTTGCCGGTACACGTCGATCGTTTCGCGGGCGGTTTTTTCGACCGTGAAGTCACTGCGGATGCGCGTCCTGGCGCCTTCCGCCAGCCGCGCGTGCAGTTCACGGTCGCGGTACATTTCGACGATACGATCCGTTATCGGTTGAGCTTCGCCCGGCGGTACGACGTAGCCGGAGCGGCCGTCTTCGACGAGTTCCGGGCTGCCGCCCGAATTCGTGACGATCGGCACGGTGCCGCCGATCATCGCCTCGATGACACCGCGCGGCAGTCCCTCACGCCGAAGTGACGGCAGCACGGTCACGTCGCAGCTCGGGATGATCCAGGGCATCCGTTCGAGAAATCCGAACAGGTGAATGTTATCGCGATAACGGTTTTTTGCGACCAGCTTCCTGTGCAGATCGTTGTCCATGTTGCGGCCGGCAAGCAGGACATGGATATCGAGCCCGTCAGGCAGCCGGTCGATGGCATCCAGCAGCACCGGCACGCCTTTGCGCTTCACGCCGCGCGCGGTGCAGGCGACGACGAATGCGCCGTCCGGTATCCCGAACTGCTGCAGGTCTTCGTACGGCGGCGCATACCAGTCCGGGTTGTGACCTTTGTGCACGGTCACCGGTACGTCGCGCCGCAGTCGCAGGCCCGGCATGCCGAGCCACAGCAGGTACTGCCGGATCGCTTCGCAGACGCAGATGATGCGGTCGAGGCGCGGGTTCAGCAGGTACAGCCAGGACTGCGGGTCGAAATAACTCAGGTTGCCGATGATGCCGCGATACGCGACCAGTTTGACGTCCAAGCCGCGGCTCGCCCACAGGCCGTTCATCGTCGCGCGCTTGTCCAGCATGTGCAGCACGTCGTACGGTTTTTTACGCAATTCGTCGCGCAGGAAGCGAATGCACTTCGGGCTGATCTTACCGGTCAGCACGAACGGAATCGTCGGCACGCCGGCCGCGATCAACGCGTCGTAATTGAAGGTATCCGGCCAGGTGATGACCGTGATGTCGACACCCATGCGGTGCATTTCGATGAAAGAGCCGGTCTCCGCCGGATCGCTCTCGCCGTTGACGGCAAGCACGGTGAGGGGTCGATCCGTCATCGCGTCGTTCAGCGCAGTTCGGATTTGGGCAGGCTGCGCTGCCTTTTTTCGAACACGACGATTGAGTCGTAGAAGGCGACGCTCGCGACGTTCGCGGCAAGGTAGCTCAGCTCCAGATTCTGGAGCGCCTCAGGGTGCCCGTGGCGAAAGTGGGTCTCCTTGCGGTCGATGTAGGGCTCGTGAATCAGGTCGACGACTTGCTTTGAAACATCGATGAAGGTTTCCGGGCTGTCGACGTGCTTCACCCAGTAGTTCGTATGCACGTCCTCTACCATGTAGCAACCGCCGTCGACGAGCGCGTCGCGGAACAGTTCGCCGAAGCTGACGATCTGGTGGTGCGTCTTGTGGCTGCCATCGTCGAGAATGATGTCGAACGGGCCGAACTCACCGTTCACGGACGCGAGGAAATTGGGGTCGGCCTGGCTGCCGATGCGCACGTAAACACTCTGGTCGGCGATTTCGTGCGCCTGGCAGGACGGGTCGATGTCGATGCCGACGATCGTCGAATCCGGGTGGAAGTACTGTTTCCACATGCGCAGGGAGCCGCCGCGAAAGACGCCGATCTCGAGCATGCGGATCGGCCGGTCCCGGTACGGCGAGAAGTGCCTGTCGTAGACGTCGAAATAATGGTGCCACTTGTGCACGTTCGTGTCGGCGGAAAAGATACGGAACAGTTCGTTATCCGGCGCGCCGGTGGCCTGGCTGACCGGCACCTTTTCACCGAGCGCCTCGGGCAGGGAGGCCGGGCGTGGCACGCCGTCGCCGGCGAGTACCTGCGGAGCTTTTGTCAGCAACAGGCCGAACCTGATCAGCAGTTTGTTCAGGAGCTTTCTCATGCGGTCTCCGTAGTCAGTGTTCCGTCGCGCGATCCGGCAGCGCATAAAGCGCCTCGAAAAACTTGTGCTGGACCGCGCATTGCTGGCGGTACACGAGCGTCCAGTCGCCAGGCACCGGGTAATCCGCTTCGCGAATGGTTTCGTTTTCGAACGGCACCGTGGTTTCCTGCCACTGCTTGAAGTAGAAATAACGCCGGGTCAGGCGCTCGATCTGGCCGAAATAGTAGCGTATCTGGTCCATGCGCATTTCGTGCAGCGACGAAATGTTGAGGAAGAGATCGACGGATTTGTCCGGCAACTGTTCGAGCTGGTTCGGTGTAAGAAATGCTATCTCGGCTGCCTCGAACTCGTCCCGGACGTCACCGAAGTCCGCAAATGGACGGAAGCCGAAGATCCTGCGCTCGGGACATACCGCACTCAGGTAGCGCTGGGCCACGTACAGCGCCGGCGGGATGTCGACGAGCACGTAGCGGCAGTGTGGTTCGAGCTTGAGGAACACGTACGCCGTCCGGCCGTAACCCGGCCCGAGCTCGAGGATCGTGCGCACTTCGCGCTTGTCGAGTTGCGGATGCAGTATCACGTCGTACTCGATCAGGGAGTTGGCCAGGTCCTGCGAAATCAGGCGGCCGTTGCGATGCACGTCCGGCGGGTTGCCCTCTGTCGGCTCGTCGAGCCGCGACAGGCGACCGGCCGCATCGTTCTTTTCGACGTAGTCCCACAGCAGGTTGGTCAGCAGGTTGTAGTAAATCGTATGCCGGCGTTTCAGGTGATCGTGGCGGCGCGCGAAGAGGGCCCTGAGCAGGATCGAAGTCGAGCGCAGGAAGCCCGCCTGCCGCATCAGGAAACGCGTCTGCTTGTTGAGTGGATTGACGATCCAGGTGAAATAGTTTCGCGCCAGCGTGCGCTTGAAGTTTTCGTAACGGCTGTCGACGAGCTGCTGCATGTTCTTGCGATTCAGCGCTTCCCAGTACTTCGACGGCAGGATCTCCGGACGAAATTTTTCGAACTCCTCGAACATCGGCCGCATTTCCGGGTACAGCGCAAATGCCGATTCGAACGGGTCGGTGTCGGTGCTCGGGGGGTTCGTCATCGTTTCGCGTTACAGGGCGGCCGCGTCGGGGGCAGGCATGATGCCGGAAAATGGCACAAAAATCAGGGATTTTGCGCTATCCCGACTTAGACAGTGCAGGGCCCGGGCGGTACCATGCGGGCTTTCCGACGGCGGGACCGGCAGCGACGAGGGGCGCGGCAGCCCGCGTCCGAATCGAACGTTGCCGAACCGGAGTGCGAACGTTGCGCATACTGCTGACCGGGGGCTCGGGTCTCCTGGGCACCGAACTGAAAAAACTGGACCCCGGCATCCTGGCGCCGTCTCACGACGAACTCGATATTTGCGACGCCGAGCGCGTCCGTGAACACATTGCGGAAACGGATCCCGACCTGGTCATTCACGCGGCAGCCGAGACCGACAATCGCCGCATCGAAGCCGATCCGGCAGCGTCGCTCGAGACCAACGTCATTGGCACAGCAAACATCGCGAAAGCCTGCCTCGGTCGCCGTACGCGGCTCGTCTACCTGTCGACCGACTACGTGTACCGCGGCGATCGCGGCAACTATTCGGAAACGGACGAGGTGCTTCCCGCAAACCTGTATGCGTGGACCAAGCTTGCCGGCGAAGCCGCCGTGCGCGCGGTGCCGAACCAGCTCATCATTCGAACGAGCTTCGGCAGTGCCAAATTCGATTATCCCGCGGCATTCACCGACAAGTGGGCGTCAAAGGAATACGTCGACCTGATCGCGCCACAAATCTACGACGCGGCGACCGGTGCGTTGACCGGCGTCGTCAACATCGGCGGGCCGCGCCGCACGCTATTCGACTACGCACGCGCCCGAAACCCGGACGTCGCCGAAATGCGCCTGGTCGATGCACCGACCGCGATCCCGGCCGATACGTCGCTCGACCTGTCCCGGTGGGAAACCTATCGCGCAGGAGAAGGCGTCGTTCGAGCGGTTCGCAAGTGTCGGGTCTGCGATGGCGAAAGTCTGGTTCGTTACCTGGACCTCGGCATGATGCCGCTAGCGAACAACCTCGCGCCGACGGCGGGGGAAGCCAGGGCGATGCAGCGCTTTCCGATGCAGGTGCAGTTCTGCGAGACCTGTGCATTGTCGCAGCTGACCGTGGTCGTCGATCCGCGCGAAATGTTCTCCCATTACACGTACCGATCTTCGGTCAACAAGGGCTACCTGCGCCACTGCCGGCAAATGGCACGCAGCGTCGGCGACCGGTTTACGCTCGGCGCCGGCGACCTGGTCGTCGACATCGCCGGCAACGACGGCAGCCTCCTGGCCGAATTTCGCGAAGAGCTCGGTGTGCACGTGCTGAACGTCGATCCGGCACGCAACATCGCCGCGATCGCCGAGTCGCGCGGCGTGCCCACGGTCGTCGATTTCTGGTCGTCCGGCGTCGCCGCGCGAATCGTCGAAGAGCACCGGCGACCCCGGCTGATCACGGCCACGAACGTCTTCGCCCACGTCGACGACGTGAAAGGCTTCGTGTCGGCAGCCGGCGAGTGCCTGGACGAAACCGGCGTGCTGCTCCTGGAGGTCCCCTACTGCGTCGATTTCATCGAGCACCGCGAGTTCGACACGATCTATTTCGAGCACTTGAGCTACGTGCTCATCGAGCCTGTCCGACGACTGGCCGCGCAGTTCGGCATGCAGGTTTTCGATGTGCAGAAGCAGGATATTCACGGAGGCACGGTTCGGGTTTTCCTCGGCAGGGAGGGAGTACACGATATCGAGGACTCCGTCGCGTCATTTGTTGCAGAGGAAAAGAGCCGCGGCTTTCATGGCGCAGTACGCTACCTCGACTGGCGTCGCGAAATAGACGGGGTGATAGAC
>CALKYK010000433.1 GCA_938003715.1 uncultured Gammaproteobacteria bacterium | reverse complement strand
ATTCCCCAGGCATTCGACTGCACAATCGGCAGCACGCTTGCCTGTGCCGACTGCGACACCATGTTGCCCAGCGAGGCGACGTAGGCACCGAGCCCGGCGAGCGCGATGCCGAGCACCGTCTGGTCCGCCAGCGTCAGGTCGCGCACCTCGGGAAGGAACAGCTGCAGCGTGCCCGCGATGCCGAGCAGAGAGCCGGCGATGACCCGCCTGCCCGCTCGCACGCCGAACAGCACCCGGGCGTTCAGCAGGTCCATCCACAGCATCGACGAAAACACGACGGCCGCCAGCGCCGACGAGATGTGCTGCTGCGAATGGTAGGTCAGCACGTAGTTCAGCGAGAACAGCGTCAGCCCGAGCAGCATGAAGCGGAGGTGCGGGCGGATGCCGAACGACATCGGCAACCGCCGCGCGAATGCCCAGGCGAAGAGCAGCCCGCTCGCCAGCACGTAGCGATACACGATCGACACCTCCGGGGGCACGATGCCGAGCTGGTACTCGATGCCGAGAAAGGTCGTGCCCCAGATGAGCACGGTCACTGCGTACAGGAGCGTGTTGTTCATGCGCCCTGCCCCGGCCACGGGGGACCGCAGTCGACCTCGCACAGCGCATCCCGCAAGAGCTGCGTCCGCGCATTGCGCCAGTGATGCAGGCGCACGACGGGGCCGGCCAGTGCCCGCAGGGCCTTGCGCAGGCGCCCCGGCTTCAGTCTCAGCAGCTCGTAGCCAGCCAAGACCAGCTCTGCCTGCGAGCGCTCGCCGCCGGCACGGTCGGCAATTTCCCGGTTCGTCTGCGTCATGTCCCACCTCCCGCGGCACGGCCGCTGTCATGGCACTTGACTCTACGGATCGCCTGCAGCTATAACAGCGGCAGTTTTTTTGAAATGTGATGTGAACAGTTATGCTCGCCGTCGACAAGGAAAGCAGCGAATTCCTGTATCGCCAGGTCGTCGACCTGATCGCCGACAACATTCGTTCCGGCACGCTGCGGCCAGGCGACCGCCTGCCGTCCCTGCGCCAGATGAGCCGCCAGGCGGGCGTCAGCATCCCGACCGTGCGCCAGGCCTACATCGAGCTCGAGCGGCGGCGCCAGGTGGAATCGCGGCCGCAGTCCGGGTTCTACGTGCGCGCGCGTCGCGCCAACGAGCTGGTTCGGCCGGCCCCCCGCTTCACCCCGTCCGCGCGCCCGGTGCCGGTGCTGTGCTGCAACCTGATGGACCGGGTCTTCGACGGCCTGAACCGCCCCGACGTCGTGCCGTTCGGCATCGCGAATCCTTGTATGGCCAAACCGGCCGCGAAGTCGCTGCACCGGGCCATGAAACGCGTCATGGCGCGCGCCGACGAACGCAGCCTGAGCTACGCACCGACCCACGGCGAACCGACCCTGAAACGCCAGATCGCGTTTCGTTACCTCGATACCGTAGGCACCGCAGTCGAAGCAGACGACATCTGCATCACGAACGGCGGGCAGGAGGCGCTGACCGTCGCGCTGATGGCCGTCGCGGAAAAAGGCGACGTCGTTGCCGTCGAGTCACCGGCGTATCACGGGCTGCTCGAGCTGATCGACAGTCTCGGCATGCTGGCCATCGAAGTCGAGACCTGCCCCGAGGAAGGCATTACGCTGTCCGCGCTGGAGAAAACGCTCGACCACCATCCCGTGAAGGTGTGCATGTTCTCGACCACGCTCAGCAACCCGCTGGGGGTCAGCATGCCCGACGACATGCGCAAGCGCCTGGTCGAGATCGTCGAATCGCGCGGCGTCGTGCTGATCGAGGACGACGTGTACGGCGAGCTGCGCTTCGACGGGCATCGCGCACATCCCGCCGCGTCGTATGCGAAAAACGGCAGCGTCATCACCTGCGGCTCGTTCTCGAAAACCGCGGCGCCGGGCTATCGCATCGGCTGGGTGCTGACGAATCGCTATCGCAGCGAGGTGCGGCGCCTGAAACGGGCCTACTCGTGTTCATCCGGGCTGCTGCAGCAGCTCACGCTCGCCGAGTTCCTCGCCAGCGGCGACTACGACCGCTACCTGAAATCCCTGCGCCCGGTGCTGAAGCAGAACGCCGAGCGCATGCGCGCCGCGGTTGCGCAGTATTTTCCCGCCGAGACACGCACAAGCGACCCGGTCGGCGGTTCCGTACTGTGGCTCGAGCTGCCGGGCGCCGTCAGCGCGGAGCGCCTGTTCGACGATGCGCTCGCCGCCGGCATCAGCATCATGCCCGGATCGATCTTCAGTCCCTGCAACCGCTACGATCACTTCATCCGGCTAAGCTACGGGCACCCGTGGTCCGAGCGCATCGAAAACGGCCTGCGCTGGCTGGGAGAGCGGGTCGCCGCCCTCGCCACCTGACGCCGATGCCCCGCCAGGGCTGACCCGGACGGCAAAAATGGTTTGGGCGACAGTGACTTACGCAGAAGGCAGGGAATTAAGCGCGCATTCAGGTTCGGCGTCCTATCCTTAGCCTCGACATTCGTGCGTGCGTGGCACGCATCGCCAGGAGGCGCGTATGAAACGCTTCACACAGATTCGAACGCCGTTGCTGGTGGCCTGGATGGCCGCATTTGCGCTGCCACCCGCCTTCGCGCAGGTACCGGTCGACGAGAACGGCAATCCGCTCGACGCCGTCCTGCAGGACGACGCCGACGGCGCCAAGATCATGCCTGTGCAGGGAGACCTGACCGAGGCAGAGCTCGAGGAGCTGGTCGGTCCGGTCGCGCTGTACCCGGACGACCTGTTGGCCATCGTATTGCCGGCGTCGACGTATCCGCTGGAAATCGTCCAGGCGGCGCGCTTCCTGGAGCGCCTCGAGGACGATCCGTCGCTCGAACCGGACGAAGCCTGGGACGAGTCGGTCGTCGCATTGCTGAACTACCCCGACGTCGTTCGCATGCTGGACGAAAACATCGACTGGACCTGGAAACTCGGGGAAGCCGTGATCGCACAGCAGACCGACGTCATCGCCGCGGTGGAATCGTTTCGTGACCGCGCCTACGCCGCCGGCAACCTGAAATCCGACGAATACCAGACCGTCACCTACGACGACGGCAACATCGAAATCGAGCCGGTCAGTGACGAGATCATCTACGTGCCGTATTACGAGCCCGCGGAGGTCGTCGTCTACCAGCCGCGTCGGGTCGACTACTATTGACCGGACCCCTGCCCCGTGTACTACTACCCGTACCCGGCCGGCTACCGTTTTCGCAGCGGCTATTTCTGGGGTGTGACCACGGCGTTCACGATCGGCTGGTCCAACCGTTACCTGCACGTTTATCACCCGAGCTACTGGGGTCACCCGTATTACGGCCGCAGCTACTTCGGCCACTGGTACCGGCGACCGAGTATCACGATCTACAACAACTGGTACGTGAACAACGCGTACCGCCATTCCCGCTATCGCTACCGGGACGGCGACTACTGGCGTCCGCGTTACCGGTCCGGGTCCAGGCCGTACGAGCCGCGCGTGCGCAATTACCACTACCCGCCGGGCAGTTCGCAGCGCGACCGCGACATCGACCGCTCCCGTGTCCGGGTTCGCGAGGACGGGCGCATGAATCTCGACCTGCGTGACCGGGACGACGCAC
>CALKYK010000432.1 GCA_938003715.1 uncultured Gammaproteobacteria bacterium | reverse complement strand
TGGGACGGTGACTTCGATCGCTGCTTCCTGTTTGACGAGAAGGGTGGCTTCATTGAGGGCTACTATATCGTGGGGCTGCTCGCCGAAAGCCTGTTGAAGCACCAACCGGGCGGGAAGATCATTCACGATCCCCGCCTGACCTGGAACACGCTCGATATCGTGGCGCAGGCAGGCGGCGAGGCTGTGCAATCGAAGTCCGGGCACTCCTTCATGAAGGAAACGATGCGCCGCGTCGACGGTCTTTACGGGGGCGAGATGAGCGCGCATCACTATTTCAGGGATTTCGCCTATGCTGACAGCGGCATGATTCCGTGGCTGCTGGTCGCGGAACTGGTTTCCAATAGCGGCAAGCCATTGTCCGAGCTGGTCGGTGAGCGTATCGCCAAGTTTCCGACCAGCGGCGAAATCAATCGCACGGTCGACGACGCGATGGCAATACTGAAGAAATTGCACAAGCGGTATGCAAACAAGGCGGTTCACGTCGACGACACCGACGGTTTTTCGTTCGAATTCGACGACTGGCGCTTCAATATCCGGATGTCGAACACCGAACCCGTGATGCGGCTGAACGTCGAAACACGTGGCGATCGCAAGCTTCTCGATATCAAGACGTCGGAAATATTGTCAATCATGGAAAGTTGAAACGACAAAGGACCGACCGTCGGGTAGCAGCATCCAGATCTGGACAGAATGATCTCGACACCGTCAAAGGAATATGTCGTAACCCGGACCCGGATGGCGATACCGGACGCGTTTCAAGTTCCCCTGTGAGAAGCAACTCTCTGCACGTGCCAGGGCAAAGTTGCTATTTTGTGCGCTGGTCAATGCCGGATATAACATTGTGACCAGCTGGCGTCAGTGCCCGTCTCATGACCAGTCTGTGCCCTGTCGGGGGAAGATGAATTGACGATAAATAATCGCGCGATGGCGACGCTCCTGTTTGCCACGGGACTGACGGGCCTGATCGCGGCATATACCGCGCTTCTTGTATTCGACATGAGCCAGCTTGCAGTCCTCGTCAGCGAAGACGGGCTGATCGAGTCGCTGGGGGCGCTTTTCTTTGGCTTGGCGGGTGGAGTTTTCGTCTACCTGTACGTCAAGACTCGGGCACGGACCGTCATGCGCTGGCCCAGGCTGAAGGGAAATGTATTCTTTCTGTTGCTCGGCATCGCAATGCTGTTTGTCGCAATGGAGGAGATCAGCTGGGGACAAAGGATCATACGCTTCCCCACGCCGGAGGCCATCCGAAGTCTGAATCTCCAGGAAGAATTCAACATACATAATCTGTGGCTTTTTCACGGCAAGACGGAAACGGGTGAAAGAAAGTCTTTCTGGGCATTGATGCTGAACATGGACAGACTTTTTTCCCTCTTTTGGTTCACATTCTGTTTCGTTATCCCACTGCTGGCGGCGACCGTCGTTCCCATCCGCAAATTCCTGGAGACCATGCCGTTCCCGATTCCGCCGCTTTACCTCGGCATACTGTTCGTCGCCAACTACATCGTGTCCAAGATGGTCGTAATCGGCCAGTCAGGGCCGTTTCAACACTGGTCGGTCGAAATCAAGGAATCGATAATCGCGCTGCTGTTTCTGCTGGTCTCGATCTGGTTCTTGCAAAGGCATAGAGCGAATCTGGGTGAGGAGGAGCGTCGATTTTCGAGCACGGCGGGTGAATCCGGGTACCGGACCCAGTAGCAAGTGCGTCGATGTGCCAGGGTCGTTCCTGTCCGGATCGAGTCGAACACCAGCTGAATTACCCGAATTCAGCAAGGGTTATTGCAACAAGGTTCTCGCGTTTCCCTGCTCGCGGTTGGGTAACAATGCCAGCGGATTGTAAACTAGTGGATTGAGCATCTAACCGGGGACATCGTTGCTTTCCTCGTTCGGCTACATACTGGGCGGCTGCAGCTTTGCCGCCTTGACCCTGCTCTACCTGACCGCCTGGCGGCGACGGCATAACGCCTCGCGAATTGCCATTGCGACGTCGGTCACCGCGATCGTCTCGTTTATTAGCGCCTATGCTGACACCGATGCGGGAGCACCGGCATGGACGTTCCTTTTTGCCGACAGCGTTGCTGATCTCACCTGGCTGATTTATCTTGGCGGCCTGCTGGGAAGCTCTTCGGCCGCGGGAAAAATCTGGACGCTGCGGTTTGGCACCACGACCCTCGGCGTGCTGGCAGCGCTATTATGGGTTGCCGTCGGCGTCTATATCGAACCGAACGGCTCGAATGGATTACTTGACGGTGCATCTGCGGCGGGCGCCATCGCTGTGTCACTCGCCGCCATCATCCTGATCGAGCAGATATCCAGGAATGCCAGGGGCATGCTGATTAAGGGCCTCAAGTTCCTGTTCCTGGGTCTCGGCATCCTGTTCGCCTACGACCTTGTCATGCATTCTGTTTTCCTGCTCGCCAACAACGTCAGTGAGCAAATCTGGGCGGCGCGTGGATACGTTTACGCGACCGGTGCGGCATTTGTCGCATTGGCAGCGTCGCGAACGCCAAATACCTCATTCGGTTTGTTCGTTTCCAGAAAAATTGTCTTTTATTCGACCGCGCTGGTTGCCGCCGCGGTGTACCTGGCGATCGTAGGCCTCGTGGGGTTTTACATCCGCCGCTTTGGCGGCAGTATCGGCATAGCCGCACAGTCGCTGTTTTTCATCGGTGCCGGTGGACTTCTGCTCACCGTGATTGCCTCGGAAAGGGCGCGCGCACTTGGTAAAGTTTTCATTGCCAAGCACTTTCTGAAGGACCGGTACGATTATCGCGAGGAATGGCTGCGGCTGATACAGACGTTGACGACGCTGGAGGACGATTTACCGCTGAGAAAGCGAGCAATCAAAGCGCTGGCGCAAATTCTCAATGCCCCATCCGGACTGCTTTGGATGCGCACGTCTCCAACCGAACCGTTGCGATGCAAGAGTGCATGGAATCTCGTAGGTCCCGGGCAGGAGCAGGTATTCCCGGACAAAATGGCCGAGTTTCTCGGTACTACGGGCTGGGTCATCGATCTCAATGAATGGCGCAAGGATCCCTCCCGATATCCGGAATTGCCTGAAGACGTAGAAGTCAAACCGGAGCTCGGAGATGGATACGTCGTGCCGATTATTCATCAGGGTGATTTGCTGGCAGCGATATCTTTGTCAGCACCCAAGATTCGAACCACGCTCAACTTCGAAGATCGCGACCTCCTGAAGACGGCGGGAAAACAAATTGCAAGCTACCTTGCGCAGGAAAATGCCACGGAACAGCTGGCCGAAAGTCGTCAATTCGAGGCATTCAACAAGCTGACGGCATTCATCATGCACGATCTCAAGAACGCGATCGCACAGCAATCAATGGTGGTGGAAAACGCGAGAAAGCACAAACGCAATCCCGAGTTCGTGGACGATGCAATCGCAACGATCCAGTCCAGCGTAAACCGCATGCGAAAAGTCGTGGAGCTCCTGCAGCAGCAACCGTACAAACCGGTCACAAAAAAGTGTGATATCGCGACGCTCGTCAGGAATGCGGCGGCCGAGTGTTGCGACAGGCAGCCATTGCCTGAGCTCGTTGTACTCCCGGAGTCAGTCTGGATTTCCTGCAATGCAGACAGAATCCAGGCCGCTTTCGTGCATGCAATAACCAATGCGCAGGATGCTGCCGGCCCCGACGGCAAGGTAACGATCAGGCTGGAAGTAAACAGCGACAGGTGTGACCTGTTCGTAGCCGACAACGGGCAGGGGATGGACCCGGAGTTCATACGCGACAGGCTGTTCAGGCCCTTCGACAGCACGAAGGGACCATCCGGCATGGGCATTGGGGCCTACCAGATAAAGGACGCGATACGCGCGGCGGGGGGTGACCTCGCGATTTCCAGTACGAAGGGTGCCGGAACGGAACTGCGAATCAGTTTGCCGATTTCCAGATGACGCGTGAAATGCATCGAGGGACCTGTTTTGACATCAGAATCGAATGACAGTCTGCCGACGACCCTGGTACTGACGCTCGACTACGAGCTTTTTTTCGACAGGAGCGGTAGCGTCGAAAACTGCTTGCTGCGGCCCTCTGCGATGCTGACGGATTTCGCAGCCAAGCATGGCCTGCGGCTGACGTTTTACGTCGACGTCGGAATGATCGTGTGGCTCGAGCGACATGCGGGCAAAGACAGGAGGTTTGCGAGGATAGGCGACACGATCAAACGCGATGTCGAGCGGATAGGCTGCGCTGGCCATGAAATTGGCCTGCATATCCATCCTCACTGGGAGGATACGAGGTGGGAGAACGATGGTTGGAGTTTCGCCGGGACTCGATATCAGCTCGGTCAATTCTCTCCCGGCGAAATATCGGACATCGTCGACGTTTATTCCAATTGTCTTGCGGGCATCGCCAACGATGAAATCGAGTCGTTTCGAGCGGGTGGATTTTGTGTCGAACCCTTTGATGTTTTGGGTCCGTCCCTTGCAGCCAATAATATCTGGATCGACAGCAGCGTCGTGCCGGGCGCATTTCTGCTCGACGTCGCCAAAGGATTCGATTTTCGCCACGCGCCGTCTGACGAATTCTGGTTTTTCAATGCGTCACCGCTCAGCCCGGAAGCGGACGGCAGTTTCTGCGAGATTCCCCTGATCGGTTTTCTGGTGCCTACCGGTTTCTACGGGAAAAGAATGTTTCATCGCCTGCGCGTTTTTTCCCGGTTCAAGATATTCGGCGACGGAACGTCGCGCAAGCCCGGCAAACTCGAGATCGTACGCAGATTGGTCGGCACACGCCCGATCGTGGAGCTTTCCATCGACGAGCCAAAGGTTGCGACCCTGCGCGAGGAGGCGCGCGCACGCCAGGATCGCAAGGTCTGGTCGATCCTGGGGCACCCGAAATTGCTGTCGAGCCGATCCCTCGAGTTGCTACGCCAGTTCAAGACCGAGCGCGGCATTCAGCGATCGTGTTCGGTCACGGAAATCGCCCGAGACGTTCGGTCGCGGAAATCAGCTACACTGACCGCAGGTCGCCTTGGTAAGCAAGCGTGACGATGCAGTCGTCCATCAGGTGGCTTCTCCAGAAAGACCAGCGCGATTGTGCATCCGGGTCGTCGATGTCCCATTGCAGTCCAGGCGCCGAGTCTTCGGCAACGCAGACGGCGAAGCTGTCCAGAGGTTTGTTCAAGCCGAATCCGAGCGCCTTCAAATAGGCTTCTTTCGCAGTCCAGCAATTAAGGAAGGAAAGATCGCGATTCTGCGCATTCTCCCGGAGAATATCGTCGCACTCTTGCTGCGAAAACATGTTGCGGATGATGCCTTCATGGTTTGACGCATGCGATCGATGCTCGATGTCGATTCCGCATGATCGGGTGTCCGAAACAGCGATCACACCGGATTCCTCCGAATGTGACGCACTGAAGTGAACGACCTCGGTCGAATGCGCCGAATCGATCGCGGGTCGACCGAATTGGTCGCAGGAAAAGGCCAGGCTGGCAGGATCGACGCCGGCATACCGGGCCAGTATGAGTCTGCGGTAGATTCGGCGTATCTCGAAGCGACGCCGGTCCCGGTCGAAGCGAAATCGTGTCGATTGTCGCTGCTCGGCATCATCCAGGAGCTGGTGACGGTGCCGTGATATTTCGCCCGATTCGAGCGGAAAATGCCAGATGTGAACGTGGCCCGGATCCGGGGTCGTGGATTTTTTCATGGCGCCGCTACTTGTCTGGCTCGTGTATCCTTTCGTATTTTCCTTCTCAAACAGTAGCTTGAACAGAGCGGTTGACCCCGGCGGATACTGACCAAACGGTCATTTTCCAGGTCATGCGACAGGCCGAAAGCCATTCGGATTTCCGGCCGCGCGATGTGGTTCCGATAGCGCGTTGTGACCACGGTCACAAAATACGAACAGTTGACCTTCTACCCCCTCATGAGCGCTGAAGCTGTTGTAATATCTGGGTTTACGGCGTCTCGGCGGCAGATTTTTCGCGGTTGCTGTCCGTGTGAGGTTCGATGCTGTCTTCAACCGGGACGCATGGGCGGCCGTCTACGCCGGGCGGCGACGCGCCGGAAACTATAACAACAACTATGACCTGTGTCCGGACACAGACTGCTGAGACCTACGGTGCAAAACGAAAACAATAATTGCCGAGCGCATGCGATGCTGGTCGTACTTGCCTTTACATTCACATCGTGCGGCGGATCTACGGCGCTGCTGGAAGCTTCCGCCTGTCCGATACCGGATCTCGGCGTTACGGAATACATCATCGGCACTGGCGATGCATTGCAAATCAATGTCTGGCGCAGCGCGGAGCTATCGAGCAACGTGATCGTTCGGCCTGACGGCAAAGTGACCACGCCACTCGTCGACGACATCCAGGCATCGGGCAAAACGCCGACGCAGCTTGCAAACGACATTGAGCAGGTTCTCGGCGAATACCTACGTTCGCCGGAGGTCAGCGTAATTGTGGCAACGCAAGGTGCCGCAAATCAGATTCAGGTCGTTGGCGAGGTCAACCAGCCCGCGCCGGTGGCGTATCGCAACGGACTAAGGGTCCTCGACGTCGTCATCTCCGCGGGCGGACTGACCGATTTTGCCGCGGGCAATCGCTCCAAGATCGTTCGGACGATTTCTGGTCGATCGGTCGAATGTCGGGTCCGCATTGGCGACATCATGACCGGAGATCTTGCGGAAAATATCGAATTGTATGGCGGAGACGTCCTTGTCATTCCGGAGACTCGATTCTGATGCATGACGTCATCGAGTTCATTCGCATTGCCATCCGCGGGGCGTGGCGATTCCGCTGGTCCGCCATGTTCGTGACGTGGGGCGTCTGCCTGCTCGGCTGGTCCGTCATATACAGCTTGCCTGACATTTACGAGGCGCGTGCCCGGGTGTTCGTCGATGCAGAGTCACGCCTCGCCGACGTCATGGGACAGGTCGGTGCCGGTCCCGCGGTTGGTAGCCAGGTCTTCGTTGTCAGGCAGGCGCTGATCAGCCAGCCGCTACTCGAGTCAGTTGCAAACAGTACGGGATTGATCAATCGGGCCAGAACGACTGAGGAAAAGGAACTTCTGCTCTTCGACATGCAGCAGAATCTCGTGGTCGACAGCGGACGCAATCGGGAATCGCGGAATCTGTACTCGATTTCGTTTCGTGACCCCAGTCGTGAAATGTCTGTCGCGGTCGTGACGTCGCTGCTGAATACGTTCGTGCGCGACGTACTGGATCTCAAGGATCAGGGAGCAGACGTAGTAACCGGTTATCTCGACGACCAGTTGACGTACTACGGCAATCTGCTTTCCGAGGCCGAAAGAAAGCTCGCCGAATTCAAGAAGAAGTACGTGGGCCTGTTACCAGGCGAGAGTGGCGGAATTTTCGACCGTCTGCAGACGGAAATGAATCTTCTCGAACAACTTCGGCTCGATCTTCGCAACGAGGAAGAGCGTCGCGAGGAGTTGCGTCGTCAACTCCAGTCCGGGGTCCCGAACGTGCCGCAAACGGCGAACGCGGGACCCGGAGTGACCGTCATCGCGGACCCGGTGGAGTCGGCGATCGCCACATTGGAGTCGCGAAGAACCGATCTGCTGCTTACCTACACCGAGCGCCATCCCGACGTGATCGCTATCAATGAGCAGCTCGAGCAGCTCTATGCAAGGCGCGCCCGGCAGCTCGACGAGATGCGGAACGGATCCGACATCGAAGGCGTCGCGAATGCGACCAATCCTGTGTACCAGAGCGTGCAAATCTCGTTGAACGACGCGAAAGTCCGGATCGCCGGCATCCGGAGTGAAATTGCACAGCGTGAGGCGACCGTCGCACGGCTTCGTTCGCAGGTCGAAAACATTCCCGAAGTCGAAGCGCAATATACGCAGCTGACAAGGAATTACGCGCAGTATCGAGAGCTCTACAACGAGATCATGGTACGCAAGGAACGCGAGCGGATGAGTAAAGTCGGTGAAGAACGGGAAGTTGTCACGTTCAATGTCATCGAACCCCCGCTGGCCGGAATCGAGCCTGTTGCGCCCAAGCGCACGCTCATGCTGGTTGGCGTACTCATATTAGGCATCGGTGCCGGATGCTCGATCGCAGTAATACTGCACCTGATGAATCCCGTGTTCCACGAGATCAATTCTTTGCGGGAGCTGACGGGATGTCCGGTGCTCGGCGTGGTCAGCATGACCTGGATGGACAGGTACCGGAACAAGCAGCGATTCGGCATTCTGGCCTATGCAGTAGCCGGCGTCGTTCTCATCACCGTCTTTGCGGCGTCGATATATTTCCAGGACGTAGCTGTCGAAATGGCGCACAGCCTGAGCGTAGGGTAGCAAATCAATGTTTTTGTGCATGAAGAATTTTCGATGAGCAAGATCCAGGATGCGCTCAACAAGCTCCAGTCCGGGAGCGGTCGAAAATCGGGCGGTGCCGAGCCGATCTCGAAAGGTGGGGCCGGCGAACTTCCCGATGGTGCACACGCATTGTCGAGGAATCGGCCAGGTGATCTTGCGAGCGGCGGGAACGGCGTTCAGGTCACCATTGATTTTGCTGCGCTTCGGGAGGCGGGCCTTTTGCCTCCAAAGGATGAAGAGCGGGCACTGGCCGGACAGTATCGCGAAATAAAACGTCCGCTCCTGGCAAATGCGTTCGGCAAACGCGTTGTGCCTGTGGAAGACGGTCGATTGATGGTCGTGACCAGCGCCATCGCCGGCGAGGGAAAAACGTTCACCGCTATCAACCTCGCATTAAGCATGGCACAGGAGCAGGACTATTCAGTCTTGCTGGTCGACTCGGACATCGTCAAGCCGCAGATTTCCGACGCCGTTGGCCTTCGAAACGAACCGGGACTTCTCGATCTTCTCGAGGATCACACACTGGACCCGAGGGACTACATATCTCCAACGAACGAAAAAAGACTGAGCGTGCTGCCAGCGGGTAGCCCGAGACCTCACGCATCGGAGCTGCTGTCTAGCCGACGTATGGAAGAAGTCGTCAGGTTTCTCGCAGATTGGGATACACGAAGGGTCATATTGTTCGACGCTCCCCCGTTACTGCGTACCGCTGAAGCCAAAGTCATTGCGAGCCTCGCCGGGCAGATCATTCTGATCGTCAAGTCGGAGTCGACGCCGCAGGGAGCGGTTTTGGAGGCGATTCAGACTTTGAATCCCAATCAGGCGGTCAATATCGTATTGAATCAGTCGATGAGCGGCGCCGCAGACTACAATTATGGATACGCATATAGCCCGTCATCGTTTTCCGGACGGTCGGTTGTTGACGAGTCGGAAAATGAATCCACTGGCAACCAGAGGGGCCTTTGGCAGTGAAAAAAACAATAAGAAAAATTCATTTGATTCCCCTTCGCAAACTACCGTTGATCCTGTCGGTCATTTTGTTCGCATCACCCGCGGTTTTCGCCGTTGAAATCGAAGCCGAATTACGCGCCGGTATCGCCGAATCCGACAATATCGCACGTACATCGAGCACATCGTCAGACGAAACCATTCGCACCGGGGGGTTTTCTCTAAGCATCCTCCAACAAACCCGAACGTTGGACCTCGAACTTCGGTCGGAGGCGGATTATCTGGATTACGAGAATGATACGTTCGATGAAGAGTGGATCAGCGGCGCCTCTTTGTCCCTGGCGTATCGAATGTTCGACGGCGCCGTTACGTGGACCCTCCTCGACAACTATGGGCAACAGCTGATCGACCCGTTGGCGTCGCCGAATCCGGGCAATCGCGAGAACATCAACTACCTGACGACCGGTCCGAGCCTGTCGCTGCAGCTTGATGCGCGTCACGGTATCGGTGCCGACGTCACCTACTCGACGGTCGACTATGAGGAGCGGCCGATCGACAACGATCGAATGCGGTATGGTCTCTGGTTTGCGCGCCAAATGAACTCGGAATCACAGATTTCGCTGAACGTGACTTCGGAAGATATCGAGTTTGCAGTTGGCGGCTTCGCGAATGACTATAACGTGTTGGAAACTTTCGTCCGCTACTCGAGAACGAACAATCGAAACACGTTTTCCGTTGACCTCGGGTATACGGAGATTGACGTGCCGGCGCTCGGCGGCAGCGGTCAATTGATACGCATCGACTGGCTACGAAACATTTCGGATATATCGACGCTAACGCTCGTAGCCGGTAGCCGTTTTTCGGACAACGGCGATATTTTCCGGTTTCTCCAGTTGAATAATCCCCGGACCGCGACGGCGGCTGACGCGCCGGCGACCAGCCAGCCCTTTCGATTCAACTTTGCCTTCCTGAATTACAATTTTGCTCCGAATCGAACATCGCTCAGGCTTACGACCGGTTACAGTACGGAAGAATTCGAGACAATGCCGGACGAAGACCGGGAAATTCTCAACGTATCGCTGATCCTGAGTCGCGACATCTCCCGAAACCTGTTCGGAACGGCCGGAGTTCGTTTCAACCGACGCGACTTTACGTTCATTAATCGTAAAGATGATGACCTGTCGGCCAGCGTCGTACTCGGATATCGACTCGGCACATCGTTTAGCTTGCAGGCCGAGCAGCAGTTCCTGAGACGAAACAGCTCGGTCGCAATTCGCGATTTTGAAGAGAACCGCACCATATTCCGCATTACTTATACGCCGCAATGGACCCGGT
>CALKYK010000431.1 GCA_938003715.1 uncultured Gammaproteobacteria bacterium | reverse complement strand
CGCCATCGCTGGTCGAATCCGGCATGATGACAACGAACTCTTCCCCGCCATACCGGCAAGGGATATCTGCTTCTCGCAGGACGTCTTTCATCGATTGCGCAAGCAACAGAATGATCTGGTCACCGGTCAGGTGACCGTACGTATCATTGATGCTCTTGAAATTGTCCAGGTCGAGCAGCATCACGTTCAGATGGTGTTTCAGTCGATGCGCCCGTTCCAGCTCCGACTCGAGCGTCTTGTTGAAAAAGTTGCGATTGAACAAGCCTGTCATCGAATCCCGGTTCAACCCGTCCTTGAGCATTTCGTATCGCTGACGGTACGTCAGGATATGAAAAACGTCTCGAAGCTCATCCGGCGCCTTGCCGACGTCGAACGCCGGGAATCGGTGCAGATAAAACGTTGCAACCGCCGAGTAGAACAGAGCGGCCGCCACTTTTCCGATTAGGCCGGAGACGATCAACTCTGAATACGCTTCACTTCCATAGAAGACCAGCGTGACAAAAACGATCGTGTCGAACGCAACTACAACGACCATTGCAAGCGCAACACGGGCGAACAGCGAGTGTTGAAATACACGGTAAAACGACTCGTAGCACAGAATGATCAGGAGTACATCGGCGCAAAGAAGAATCGTTCCGAGGATCAGGGTCTTCGCGTTTGCAGAGACGTACTGCGAAGAAATTTCCTGCGTATTGACCGCCAGAGTGCTGTCAATGTGCAGGTTTGCCAAAAGTGCGATGACGCTGATCGTTACATTAGCCGCAACGATGCCAGCGATGAGTGACCGAGCCTGAACTGCGTCGTCGCGAATGTAAACAATGAGTGTCGTGAACAGCGTTGCGGTGAACAGCACCGTCGATCCCGGGCTCACAAACACTCCCGGCCAGACCTCCACGTACAGCGACGCCGCAAGCTGCGTTTGCAGGTACTGGAATGCACCGAGCGTGACGCAAAGTGGCGCGATCCCGAGCCGTTGCCGTGCGCGGAAATAGAGCAGCAGCAGGCTGCTGACGAGCGCCGCCTCGAGCAGCAGAAGTCCAACCTGTCGTGCAGCCTCGGGAGTCATGCCGATCAGGGTAGCGGTGACGAAGGCGGGCGTCCTTGACCAGACTCACACTACTACCAGGTGTCGGGATCGTCCGGGAGCGCCACATATGGCTGCACGTTGCTAAGCGCCGCATGCAGCTTCAGCAGGGACAACCCGATGCCGGCGGCGCCGTGCAGAACGCCCGTATACGCGGCGCGCCCGCCACCCATGAATGCCGGCGCGTCGACTTCCCACCACGCACCGTTGTCGCTCCGCTGTGCGCTGTCGCGCAGGTGCATCCAGAGTCGGTCACGGGTCGCGGTGACGGCCGGATCGTCCGCGTAGCGCGGCGCTGCGAGTACGGACAGTACGCCGGCGCGCCCGAACCGCAGGTCGAGCGGCGTCGACGGCTCGGCGAATGGCGGCGACGGTGAGCCCGGAAGACCGATATTCGCCAATGTTGCTACCGCGAGACGTTCGAACTCCCCGGCAGCGCCGCCGGCGCCGACTTGCCGAAGCCTGGCGAAGAACAGCGCGCTGCCGGCCAGCCCGTGCGCCCAGCCGAATTCGTACAAGCCCTGCCAGTTTTCCAGCGGCCACCCGTACGGAATGCGCAATGCGCCGTCTGCCGATTCGGCGATGGAACGTATGTAGTCGAAACCGTCGCTTGCCGCGTCGATGAGCGCCGCGTCTCCGGTCAGCGAACCGATCGTTGCCAGCGAGTACGCGACCCCGGCTGTACCGTGCGAGAAGTTCGGCAGGTTGAAATCGCGATCCCTGCGAAACAGCCAGTGGTGACCGACCTCGGCGTCGACTGCGAGGCTCGCCAGGAAGCGCGCGGCGCGGTGCGATCGGTCCCTTAGTGCGCGATCGCCGCTGCGTTCCGCGAGCCAGGCAAGGAACAGCGCAGTGCCGGCATCGCCGTACAGCAGGTCGTTGAACGTCTCGTCCCAGCGGTCGCCTTCGGTCGACGTGACGCGCCAGGCATCGAGCAGCGCGACGACATCGTCGAGCGCGGCATCGTGGCGGGGATCTGCGTCGACCGAGCGCAGCAGTTCGAGCGCGACGCCGATGCCGGCGACGCCGCTGTAAAGGCTCGCGCGGCGCGCAGGCTGTTCGAAACTGCCGGCATCTTCGACGACCCGGGCGAGATAGTCGCCACCGGCTCGCGCGGCGGACAAATAAACTGAATCGCCGGTCGCACGGTACAGCGCCACGAAGTAGACCACCTTTCCGGCTACGCCGCTGCCGAGATCGTAGCCGACAATCTGCGCCTCGAGCGCGTCGGCGGGAATCACTGCGCCTCGTGCGCTTCGTCGGGCCAGGCACGACCGAATTCGGTTTCCATGCCGCTGGCGATGATCCAGTGGCCGGCATCCTCGGCGAGAGCCAGAACCTGGTCGGCCACCGGCTGCGAATTGCCATGCTCCGTCGCAAGCAGCAGCGCAATCACTGCCATCGCGAATGACGTTTTACTCATCGGCATTTCCCCCGTTTCCCGTTCCGACAGGTCAGGGGCGTGACAGTTGCATCGTCGTGGCCGGCTATCGGTCCAGGATGGCGCATCCGTTAGAATCGGTACTGGAGACCGCAATCCGATACGGGAACATGGGCCAGGAGAAAAAAGAAAGCGCGCGCATCACCGAAGCCGCCGAGCGGCTGTACGACGCCACACGCACGGTACGCATACTGTCGAGCCTCGCCTGGCCGCAAAGCCACCGCGAGCATTTCCTCAAAAAGGATCGGTACGTGCTGCCCGATATCGAATATCCGGAATTCGATCCCGCGGAAACGCTCGAACGCCTCGATCACGCGCGCAAGAAGATTCGCGACGACTCGGATATCGACAGCTGGCTGGGCCGGATCGCACGCCGCATCGAGTCCAGCGCGCGGCTGCTGGCGTCATGCGGTACCCCAGCCTTCCTCGAGCATTCTCAGGCGCTGTACGGCGTACCGACGGATCCGCTGCGCGACGAGCAGACGACGAGTCTCGATCTCGCGACGCGGGTCAATGACATGTTCGACAGCCTCGCCAATCTCGACCTCGGTGCCCCCGATGCCTCCTGCTACCTCGCGGACTACGTCGCCGAGCGCATGCAGGAAGCCGTGACCCGGATGTTCGGCGACGAAGCTCCGGAGGTCATGGTCGTCGACGAACTGTCCGCAAACGCGCTGGCGGGGCCGAAGCGCATCCGCATTCGCCGCGGTGCCAGCTTCACTGACAAGGACGTGTCGCAGCTGATACACCACGAGGCGTTCATCCACGTCGCCACCTCGATGAACGGCCTGGCCCAGGACAGGCTACGCATCCTGGGCGCCAGCCATCCCGGTTCGACGCGGACGCAGGAAGGGCTGGCGGTTTTCGCCGAGTTCATCACCGCGTCGATGGACGTCGACCGGTTCCGGCGTCTCGCCGACCGCATCGTCGCGACGCAGATGGCCATCGACGGCGCCGACTTCACCGAGGTTTTTCGCTATTTCCTGGAACGCGTCGAGTCCGCCGAGCAGGCGTTCGAAAATGCACGCCGGGTATTTCGCGGCGGTGTCGTGACCGGCGGCGTGCCGTTCACGAAGGACATCGTCTATCTGGACGGGCTGCTTCGCGTGCACAATTTCCTGCGCGTCATCGTCAACGCCGGCCGCACGGACTGCCTGCTGCTCTTGTTCTGCGGCAAGCTCGACGTCGAGCACATCCCGGTGCTCTGTCAGCTCGCCGACCTCGGCTTGGTGCGCGAGCCGCGTTTCCTGCCGCCGTGGGCGGCCGACCGGCGCTTCCTGATCGCCTACCTCGCCTATTCGTCGTTCCTCAACCGGGTCGATCTCGGCAAGGTGCGCGAGCACTACGTCAGCATGCTCGAAAACAGCCCGGTCGTGGCGTTCGCCACCGCCAGGGAGTGACGGCGGCGGTTGCCGGTATCACTCCTCGAGCTCGGAATCGGCGGGGTCACGCAGAACGGCAATCGCCAGCGCGACCACCAGCAGCGACTCCGTTTGCGCGGCGTCGAGGTCGTTTCGCAGGTACATAGTCGGGTTCCAGTCCGTCAGCTCGACGGCTCCAACAACGGTATCCCTCTCCTGCAGCAGGTAGCCGACCGGCGCCTGTGACGAGAACGCCGACCCCTCGTAACGATGCACGGAACGAAATACGATGTGCCGGTTGCCGATGACGGCCTCTCCAGCGCGCAGGTCTTTGGCCAGGAACCGCTCTTTCATGTTCTCCGGTTTCGGCTGCCCCATGACGAAGCTCGCAGCCTGCAGCGTGCCGCCGCCGCGAAAGTCGCAGTGGTAGCGCATCTTCTTCGGATCGAACGTGACGATGCTGACCGTTACAGAGCCCTTTTCCATGCGGCAGCTGGCCTGCAGCGCCGGGCCGCCGGCCTTGCTTGCAAACGTGAACGAGGATTTACCCTTGTTCGATACCCACAGCGGGTCGAATATGCCGAGCCGCGACTCGCCACGGGTGAACTCACCCTGCCACTCGCCGATCGTGTAGGTGCCCTTGTTCCAGCCGCCGAAACCGCGCGCCTCGATGCGGGTCGACTGCGCCGATAATTCTTTCGGCAGTTCCATGCGCGCCGTCTCGAGGGCGAGTAGCGTGGTCGAACCAAAAAACACGAGCAGCGTAACAGCCGCCAGTTCAAACGTTTTTTTGTACATTGTCTTTTCCTTCGCGCAGATACCACCAGAGCAGGTAAACAGCCGGCAGTACCGCGAGGTCAAAGATGAAAATGGTGTGCGCCACCAACAGGAACATGACGGGATTTCGGACCCGCCTGTGTATCAGCCAGGCGAGTAACGACGCAGATATCGGCGTGGAATAGGCGATGCCGATTGCCGCATAGCCGGCAATACCTCCGCCCTGCAGGTAATCGCGAAGCGCCTGCACCGTTTCCGGCCAGAAAAGAATGATTTCGCCGACCAGTATCGCCGTGAGCGCGAGGTACATACCGGTCAGTACCTGCCGATGCGACATCTCCGTAACCTGCCGAAAGTGCGAATACATGTTCGTATCCGATCCGACCGTTCAAAAAAGCGCGCGGCTCGAAGAGCCGCGCGCCGTTTTTCGGATGCTGGTTGCTAGGCCAACCTACCCGCCCCGTTACAGGGCACCGAAACGGTAGTTGACGTTCACCGACAGGAAGTCGAGGTCACCTTCGTCGATCATCGTACGTGCAATCTCGCCGTTTATGGCCAGTTTGCGCGACAGCGTGACGCCGGTGCCGACGGCCCAGGTGAATGCGTTGTCGTAGTTGTTCAGACGTGCGCTGTTACCATCTTCGGTTGCCAGGGCACTCAGGTCGACGTAGCTCCAGCCGAGGCGCCCGTAAGGTTGAAAACGGTTGCCCAGAGGCATGGACAGTTTCGTCGACAGGTCCCAGACGTTGCCGTCGATCTCGACATCGATGCCCTCGACGGTTGCAGAGGCTTCGAACAGGCGCGTGTAAGACGCTTCGAAGGCTACGTTTTCCGTCAGGTTGTAGCCGCCGAGTCCCTTCAGGTTCGCAGCGGTCTCATCGAAACCTTCAGTTTCGAGGTTGTACAAACCCCCACCGAGGCTGCCGTAAAAATCGTTACCGTCAGCCGCAAGCGCGGGCGTGCCGAGCGCGGCGAACGCGCACAGCGGAATCAGTTTTTTCATTGAAAGGCTCTCCTGAAAGGCCCAACACCCGGTTATCCGGGCGCGCGCATCATACGCCGACGCCGTGCGCCGTCAAGCACTATAAATGGCCGATTTTCAGGAGCTTGCGAGGGGGTTCCGGCGCGCCTACGTGCGCCCCTGTTCTATCGTCACCGGCGTCTTCATGATGACCTCGCGGTGCGGGAACGGGATGCCGATGCCGTTGGCCTTGAACGTATCCCACAGAGCGAGCAGGACCTTGCCGCGCACGTTCGTCAGGCCCTGCTGCGGGTCGTCGATCCAGAAGCGCAGCAGGAAATTGATCGACGAGTCGCCGAACTCCGTCATCCAGCATACGGGCGTGTTGAATTTCGAGTCGACGCGGTCTACCGAGGCCGCCGCCTCGATCGCGAGCCGCGTTACTTCATGCGGATCCGAGCTGTACGCGACGCCGAACGGCACGTCGAGGCGAACGTACTTGTCGGAGAACGACCAGTTGACGACTTCGCGCGTGATGAAGTCCTCGTTCGGGATCAGGTACTCGCGCCCGTCGCGAGTGACGACGGACACGAAACGTGCCCGCAGCTCGCGAATCCAGCCGAACGTCTCGCCCAGCGTGATGGTGTCGCCCGGTTTGATGGACTGGTCCAGCAGGATGATGATGCCGGAGATGAAGTTCGAGACGACTTTCTGCAGGCCGAAACCGATACCGACGCCGACGGCACCGGACAGCACGGTAAACGCGGTGAGATCGATGCCGAGGCCCGACATCGCGACCAGCACCGCAATGAATATGATCGCGATGCGCAGGATCTTGCCGAGCAGTACACGCAGCGACGGCGTCAGCTCGTCGACGCCCTGGATGCGCCGGTCGAGGAAGTTGCCGGTACTGAAGGAAATCCACAGCAGCGCGCCGAGGAAGACCGCTGCCTGCAGCACTCCCAACACCGAGATGCGGAAGTTGCCGGCCGAGAATGCCGCACTGTCCAGCAGCAGCGCGATGTCGTCGGCGATGCCCATGATGAGCGTGGCAACGTAGATCCAGACCGAGACGGCGAATGCCTTGCGCAGCGTCCGGTTGCGGATGATCTGCGACAGTACCGAGATCGTGAACCACGCCGCCGTCAGCAGGAGCGAGCCGTAGACGAAATACAGTTCCTGATCCGGCAGCAGGATCTCGCCGAGCGCGTACGTGATGGCAAGCAGCGCGGCGAGGACGAGCCACTGCAGGCGCCGCAGCAGCACGACGATGAACCGCAGAAGTCCCGGCATCCTTTCGATGTGCCGTGCGCGTTTTTTCAGCGGCGGCACCAGAATCTTCGCCACCAGGACCGCGATGAGCACCAGTACGGCGACGACGCCGACCTGTACCAGGAAAACCGGATCCTGCATGTAGTCGATCGTGCGCTGCAGGAAATTCGTCGCCAGTTCTTCGATTTGCTCCAAGCCGCTGCCCCCTTGTCGTTATTTGCCGGCCGGCCCCGGCACTATAGCAGCGTTCAGTAACCCGCCGCGGCGCCGTCGAAACGCATTTCCGTTGCGCCGTGGTAGACGCCGGTTCGCGGATCGCGCCACACGGCCTGGTAGCCACCGACCGCGCCGATGTAAGGCCGCGCGCCGTGCTCGACGACGTGGCCGCGGCGCCGCAGCTCGGCGACGACTTCGTCGGACACGCCGGCCTCGACCAGCACCTGCCCGCCGTCGCGCATCTCGCCGCCGGTCGGTTGGGCGTCGCCGCTGTGCACGAAACGAGCTGCATCGCCGGCCTCCTGCACGTTCATGCCGAGATCGAGCACGTTGACCAGGACCTGGACGTGCGCCTGTGGCTGCAGGTAGCCGCCCATGACGCCGAACGCCATCAGCGGTGCGCCGTCCTTCATCAGCATGCCGGGGATGATCGTGTGGAACGGCCGCTTGCCCGGCGCGTACACGTTCGCGTGCCCGGCTTCGAGCGTGAACTGGCTGCCGCGATTCTGCAGCGGGAAGCCGAGCCCTACGGGCACGATGCCGCTGCCGAACTCCCAGAAATTACTCTGGATGAACGACACCATCATGCCGTCGCCGTCGCCCACCGCGAGGTAGGTCGTGTCACCGTGCGGTGGTGGCCCTCCAGCGGGCACTTCCAGCGCGGCTTTCCGCATGTCGATCATTTCGCGGCGCGCGTCGGCGTACTCCTTCGACAAGAGGAACGCGTAGTCCTCGTCCGTAAAATCCGGGTCGGCGTAGTAACGCGCACGGTCGGCATAGGCGAGCTTTGCCGCCTCGATCATCAGGTGCCAGAAGTCCGCATCGTCGCGACCCAGGGTCGCGAGGTCGTATTCTTCGAGCACGTTCAGCATCTGCAGCGCCGCGATCCCCTGGCCGTTCGGCGGCAGCTCGTAGACGTCATAACC
>CALKYK010000430.1 GCA_938003715.1 uncultured Gammaproteobacteria bacterium | reverse complement strand
AATGGACTTGTGCAGCGCGGAGATCTGGTCGTAAAAGTACTCGCCCTGCTTGTCGAAGCGGCGCGGGCCGCCGGTCGCCACCGCGGCCGCCAGGTCGCGATCGATGCGACGCTCCCCGGTGCCTTCGGGCACGAGGTCGGCAGCCAGTTCGAGAAGGTTCAGCGCTCGCCGTGCATCGCCGTCCGCCGCGGTGACGAGCAGCGACTTTGCATCGTCGTCGATGGACAGGCCCTCGGCCCCGAGCCCGTTCACTTCGTCACGGAGCGCCCGCTCGATGACCGCGTCGATGGCTTCAGCATCCAGTGGCCCGAGCACATAGACGCGCGCACGTGACAGGAGCGCGTTGTTCAACTCGAAGGATGGGTTTTCGGTCGTCGCACCGATGAAGGTCAGTGTGCCGTCCTCGACAAACGGCAGGAACGCATCCTGCTGCGACTTGTTGAAGCGATGAACCTCGTCGAGGAACAGCACCGTCGACCGGCCGTAGGCACTGCGATAGTCGCGGGCTTCCGCCACCGCCGCGCGCACCTCCTTGACACCCGCCATGACCGCTGACAGCGCGACGAAGTGCGCGTTCGAATTCTGCGCGATCAGCCGCGCCAATGTGGTCTTGCCGGTTCCGGGCGGACCCCAGAAGATCATCGAATGCACGCGCCCCTGCTCGATCGCGGTACGCAGCGGTTTGCCTTTCTGCAATAGCTGGGGCTGACCGAAGAATTCGTCGATCGACTGCGGTCGCATGCGATCGGCCAGCGGCCGGCCGATATTCACCGCCTCGGGCGAAGGCTCGCTCTCGTCTTGGAACAGGTCAGCCAAAGCGCTCCCGGTACCAGGCCTCCATTTTCAGGCTCCACCCGCCGAGCCCGGCCAGCGCGACGGCAAGCCCGGCCGCGACGCCGACGGCATCGGCCGCGAGATCCCACCAGTCGGCAGCGCGGTACGCGACCAGCAGCTGGCAGCCTTCGATCAACGCGCCGAAGGCGATCAGACCGGCGCCGAGCCAGTGATAGGACCGTCGAGCGTACTGCCCGGAATACCACAACGCCAGCAGGAAAAAGGTGACGCCGTGCAGCCACTTGTCGGTCTCGATCCAGTCCGGGCCTCGCAGCAGGTGCCAGGGCCACGCGGCGGGAATGACTGCCATGAAGAGAACCGCACCGAGCAGCAGCGCGCCGGCAAATTTCCAGCGCAGCGGATAGCGGAGCGGCAGCATTCAGTTGGCCGTGTGGCCGGCAACCCGAGCCTCGCCGACGACGTCGACGCCCGCCGGCGGCTCGAAGCGGAAGCGCGCCTCGTCGAGCGGCGCGTTTGTCGTGATATCGAACAGGCCGATGATCGTGGTCTGGTCGAGGTTGTCCGCAAACAGCATGCGGCTCAACGAGCCGTCCGTGAACCCCAACTCGACGCGCGTGAAGCCGTTTTCCGAGGGCTTCGGCCGCATGCGCACCCACACCGTGCCGCGATCGGTGAACGAGTCGACGTAGTCGAATTCCTCGAGCACGTCGCGCGAACCGCCGAGCAACAGCGCCGGCGTCGCGCCGAGTGCATCGGACTGCGCCTTCACTGTGACCTGTTCGAGATCGCCGACGTTCACGCCGTCAGCGACCAGCAGCTGTTCATACGGATAGGCGTAGCTCCAGCGAAACCGGCCGGGTCTGGCGATTTCGACAGTGCCGGCGGATTCCTCGACGACGACATCGTCCGCGTCGATGAGCTGCTGCTCGAACCCGGCCGTCAGCGTTTCGACGTTGTCCAGGAAGTTACGCAACAGTGCGAGCCCCGGATCTTCCACGTCGTCTGCGATTCCAGAAACCGGGGCAACGAGCAGGAGCGAGGCGAGGATTGCCGGCCAGGCGGCGGTTTTCGTGGTCATTCGGCGAGCTTCCGTTACTTGAGGGACTATCAGTCTTTGACCGGCGGCGGCACCAGAATCTCCCGCGAACCGTTCGGCTGCAGCGGCCCGACCAGGCCAGCCTGCTCCATCGTTTCGACCATCCGGGCCGCCCGGTTGTAGCCGATCTTGAGCCGCCGCTGCACGCCCGAGATCGATGCCTTGCGGGTCTCCATGACGACCTGCACCGCCTGGTCGTACAGCGGGTCCTGTTCCGCATCGACGGGGTCGCCGGGCAGCGTTTCGAGCCCAGTCAGCCCCGGTGTCATCGTGCTCGGCGTCTCGATGATGTCGTCGATGTAGCGCGGGCTGCCGGATTTCTTCAGGTGCCGGACGACAGCGTGCACCTCGTGGTCCGCGACGAATGCCCCGTGCACACGAATCGGTACCGAGGTGCCCGGCGGCAGGTACAGCATGTCGCCGTGGCCGAGCAGGTTTTCGGCGCCCATCTGATCGAGGATCGTCCGCGAATCGACCTTTGCCGACACCTGGAACGCGATGCGGCACGGAATATTGGCCTTGATCAGGCCGGTGATGACGTCCACTGACGGACGCTGCGTGGCCAGCAGCATGTGGATGCCCGACGCCCGCGCCTTCTGCGCGAGGCGCGCAATCAGCTCCTCGACCTTCTTGCCGACGATCATCATCATGTCGGCCAGCTCGTCGATGATGACGACGATGAACGGCAGCGGCGTCAGCGTCGGATGCTCGACCGGCTTGTCCGGATCCTCGATTTCCGGCGGCGTGAAGGTCGGGTCGGGAATCGGCTTGCCCGCGGCGATCGCGTCCTTGACCTTGCGATTGTAGCCGCCGATGTTGCGCACGCCGAGCGCTGCCATCAGCCGGTAGCGACGGTCCATCTCGCCGACGCACCAGCGCAGGGCGTTCGCCGCCTCCTTCATGTCCGTGACGACCGGCGTCAGCAGATGCGGAATGCCCTCGTACACCGACAGCTCGAGCATCTTCGGGTCGACCATGATCAGGCGCACGTGCTCGGGCTGCGCCTTGTAAAGCAGGGAGAGAACCATCGCGTTGATCGCCACCGATTTACCGGAGCCGGTGGTGCCGGCAATCAGCAGGTGCGGCATGCGCGACAGGTCGGCAACGACCGACTTGCCGCCGATGTCCTTGCCGAGCGCCAGCGTCAGCGGCGATGCGAGATCGTCGTAAGCCTTGCTCTTCAGGATCTCACCCAGGGTCACCAGCTCGCGCGACTCGTTCGGGATCTCCAGGCCGACGTAGGACTTGCCGGGAATAACCTCGACGACGCGCACACTGACCACCGACAGCGAACGCGCGAGATCCTTCGCAAGATTGGAAATCTGGCTGACCTTGACGCCGGGTGCAGGGTCGAGTTCGAAGCGCGTAATGATCGGTCCCGGCGACACGGACACGACCTCGACCTCGATACCAAAGTCCCGGAGCTTGATCTCGACCAGCCGCGACATTGCCTCCAGCGAGTCTTCCGAATAGCCCTGCGTCGCCGGTTTCGGATCGTCGAGCAGGGACAGCGGCGGCAGTTCTCCCGCTGATGGCGGATCGAACAGCGGCACCTGCCGCTCCTTTTCAGCGCGCGCGCTCGGCTCGAGTGGGGCCATCGTCGGCTCGATCTTCGGTGGCGAACGCGACGCCGTGCGCTGCTTCTCTTTCTCGAACACGTTCTGGCGCAGCGCCTGCTGGCGACGGCCTTCGGCGCGATCGCGAAGCTCGCCGATTTTTTCCCGCGCCTTCTCGTAGCCAATGAGGCACCAGCGGCCGATGCGATCCATTACGGCCAGCCAGGAAATGCCGAGGAAGACGGAAACCGACGCGACCCAGAGGAAAAACAGCAGCACGCTTGCGCCGAGCAGCTTCATGACCGCGGCGAGATTTTCTCCGGTTGCCTGGCCGACGATGCCGCCGGCCGTCTCGCGAAACCCGAGCGGCGAAAAATGCAGCGTCGCGAGCCCGCAGCTCGTGATCAGGGTTGCGACGAATCCGATGAAGCGAAGCGTGTAGTCGGCGCGCGTGAACGGCTGCCGGGTCTGCTGCTCGCGAAAGATCATCCAGCCGAAGTAGAACACCATCACCGTGAACAGGTATGCCGGGCGGCCGAACACCGTGAACAACAGGTCGGCGACCAGCGCACCGAAGCGACCGACCCCGTTCTCGATCTCGCCGCTGCCGCCGGCCTGCATGAAGCCGGGATCGGCCGGGTGGTAGGTGAACAATGCGAACCACAGTATCAGCGCCAGCGCCGCGAAGATCCACAGCGCCCCTTCGCGGAGGGTCTTGACGACCTGGTCCGAGACCCCGGTCGCCTGCTGCACGCTTTGCCTGGCTCTGGCCATAATTAATGCAATCTGTAATGTGTTATTTCTAACACATTGAATTAAATGCGTTTTGCTTCCCAAGCCGCACGGCAAACGGAGGCCGCGCCCGATCACGCCCGGCGCCGTCCAGAGGCGACGACGCCAGGTCGCCTTTGCCACGCCTTTTACCTACACTCTGCGGGGCTTGAATGCGGCCGCGACAGGCGCATGTCAGCACGACAGGGCAAAAGCGAGAGTCAGGCCGGTCCGGCCGTTACGTTAAGGCAAATTATACATGAGCAATCCGAAACATTGCCGCGTGCTGATCCTGGGCTCCGGCCCCGCCGGCTACGCGGCCGGTGTGTACGCGGCACGCGCGAATCTCGACCCGGTCATGATCACCGGCATCGAGCAGGGCGGCCAGCTGATGACCACGACCGACGTCGACAACTGGCCGGGTGACGCCGAGGGTCTGCAGGGACCGGAACTGATGCAGCGGATGCTCGAGCACGTACAGCGCTACGACGTCGAGGTCGTCAACGACCACATCAATGAAGCCGACGTGACCGTGCGACCGTTTCGATTGCAGGGTGACTACGGCACCTACACCTGCGATGCACTGATCATTGCGACCGGGGCCACCGCGAAATACCTGGGGTTGCCTTCCGAGGAAGCATTCAAGGGTCGCGGTGTATCCGCCTGCGCTACCTGCGACGGATTTTTCTATCGCGATCAGGACGTGGCGGTCGTCGGCGGCGGCAACACCGCGGTCGAGGAAGCGCTGTACCTCAGCAACATCGCCTCGAAAGTGACGCTGGTGCATCGACGTGACGAACTGCGCGCCGAAAAAATCCTGCAGAAGCAGCTTTTCGAACGCGCGGATCAGGGCAAGGTCGACCTGCTGTGGGATCACGTCGTCGACGAGGTCCTCGGCGACGATGCCGGCGTGACCGGCTTGCGCATCCGCGGCACCAAAGACGCGTCGAAAACCCGTGACCTCGCGCTGTCGGGCGTCTTCATTGCGATCGGGCACAGCCCGAACACCGGCCTTTTCGAGGGCCAGCTCGACATGCTGAACGGCTACATCATCGTCAAGTCGGGGCTCACCGGGGACGCGACCGCGACCAGCGTACCCGGCGTATTCGCTGCGGGCGACGTCGCGGACCAGGTATACCGGCAGGCGATTACGTCAGCAGGTGCCGGCTGCATGGCGGCGCTCGACGCCGAGAAGTACCTGGATCTGCAAAAGTCCCGGGACGCGGCGAGTGACGCGGCGGCATGAGCGAGGACGGCCGGCGTGCGTGCCGAACTGAGCCATTCGATCGAGGCATTCGACGCGCGCGAATGGAACCGCCTCGTCGGCAGCGACTACCCGTTCCTGCGCCACGAGTTCCTGCTTGCTGCTGAACAAAGCGGCTGTGTGTCGGCCGCGACCGGCTGGACGCCGCGCCACGTTGCCGTGCGCAACGCCCGCGGCAGGCTCAAGGGCGCGATGCCGCTCTACGAGAAAACCCACTCCTGGGGCGAGTTCGTCTTCGACTGGAGCTGGGCGCAGGCCTACCACCAGGCGGGCTTCGACTACTACCCCAAACTCGTCTCCGCCGTGCCGTTCACGCCGGCGCCGAGCCCGCGGCTGCTCGCGGCCGACGATCATACCCGTGCCGCCCTTCTCGATGCCGCGCTCGGCTTTGCCCGCGAACGCGGGCACTCGTCGCTGCACGTGCTGTTCCCGCTCGACACCGAACTCGACGATCTGCGCGATGCCGGCCTTAAGATACGCAAGGACTGCCAGTTCCACTGGCAGAATCGCGGCTACCGGTCGTTCGACGGGTTTCTCGAAACGTTCAGCGCCGCCAAGCGCAAGAAGGTTCGCCGCGAACGCCGCCGGGTGCGCGAACAGGGCATTCGCTTTCGCCGGCTCGACGGCCAGTCGCTGGACCGTGCGACCTGGACCGATATCTACGAACTGATCAGCATGACGTTCCTGCGCCGCGGCTCGATGCCGTACTTCAGCCTCGAGTTTTTCGTCGAGGTCTCGTCGCGGCTGCCGCAGGCGCTGCTCGTCGTGCTGGCCGAAAGAGACGGCGAAGCGGTTGCCGCCGCGGTCTTTTTCCGCGGCGGAAAGCGCCTGTACGGTCGCTACTGGGGTGCCGCGGCGCGCTACAATGCGCTGCACTTCGAGACCTGCTACTACCAGGGCATCGAATACTGCATCGAGCACGGGCTCGAGGTCTTCGAACCGGGCACGCAGGGCGAACACAAGATCAGTCGCGGTTTCCTGCCGGTCGAAACCTGGTCCGCTCACTGGCTCGAGCGGCCCGAGTTTTTTTCCGCCGTCGGTCGCTACCTGCGCTCCGAGTCCCGTCATGTCGACGACTATATCGATGCCGTCAATGCCCACAGCCCGTACCGGTCCGGGCAAATCGATGCGCCGGATGGCAAGTGAAGAATTCGTCGCGCATCGCCTGGATCAGCGCCGGCGATCCGCCGGAGCGCTTGCCCGACGTCAGCAAGGCAGCCGGGGAACCGAACGGCCTGCTCGCCGCCGGGGGCGACCTGTCAGCCGAGCGACTGCTGTATGCGTACCGGCACGGCATCTTCCCGTGGTTCAGTGAGGGCCAGCCGATCCTGTGGTGGTCGCCGGACCCCCGTTGCGTGCTGGAGCCGTCGCAGTTTCACGTCTCGCGCAGCCTGCGGCGTTCGCTCCGGCGTGCCGAATTCGTGTCGAGCTTCAACGAAGCATTCGACGACGTCGTCGCGGCCTGCGCCGAGGAGCGCCCGGGCCAGGACGGCACCTGGATCACCGAAGACATGGCGCGTGCCTATTCCGGGCTGCGACGCGACGGCTGGGCGGACTCGGTGGAGATTCGCTCGGGCGACGAGCGGGTTGGCGGCATGTACGGACTCGCGATCGGTCGCGTGTTCTTCGGCGAATCGATGTTCAGCCGGCATGACGACGCGTCGAGAGCGGCAATGCTGGTGCTCTGCCGCGAACTCGCGGCGCGCGATTTTCTGCTGCTCGACTGCCAGGTGGAGTCGCCGCACCTGTTGACGCTCGGCGCCAGGCTGATGCCGCGGGCGGCGTTTTCGGCTCTCCTCGCCGACGCCTGCAGAGCCCCGGAACGCTGGACCGGGCTGCCGGCAGGGCGCCGCACAGTCAGCGCCGATTCGTTGCAATAGGGGGGGCGTTTCTGCACAATTCGCGGGCATTTTCAGCGGAGAAGCAAGTAAATTGGCCAAGGAAGAAGCCCTGCAGATGGAAGGTGCCGTCACCGAGACGCTCCCCAACACGACGTTTCGCGTCGAGCTGGAGAACGGGCACGTGGTCACGGCGCACATCTCGGGCAAGATGCGCAAGAACTACATACGCATCCTGACCGGTGACACCGTCACGGTGGAACTGACCCCCTACGACCTGTCGAAAGGTCGCATCGTCTATCGCGGCCGCTGACGGCCGAAGCCCCTACTCGTCCGGCAGGTGCGCGAGTTCCCTGCGTACCGGTTCCGCGACCAGTTTCAACGTATCGTCGTCGCCGACCGTGATGCGGACGTGACCGCCGTCGGCCAGGCTGCCGAACAGCAACTCCTCGGCGAGCGGGCGCTTGATGTGTTCCTGGATCACGCGCGCCATCGGCCGCGCGCCCATCTTCGGGTCGTAGCCGCGTTCGGCGATCCATTCGCGCGCCGCGTCGTCGAGTTCCAGCGTTACGTCGTTCGTGCCGAGCTTGCTCTCGAGTTCGACCACGAGCTTGTCGACGACGCGGGCCACCGAGCGTGCATCGAGTGACTTGGACTGGATGATAGCGGCCACGGGATGGCGGGATTCGGCAGTAACGGTCGCCTTGATTGTCTCGAT
>CALKYK010000429.1 GCA_938003715.1 uncultured Gammaproteobacteria bacterium | reverse complement strand
GAAGGCAGCCGACAGCAGCCTGATCTCGTCCGGGGTCGAGACCTGCCAGCCGTGCCACGGGCCGGGACGCTCTTCCGACGTCAGGGAGATTCACGGCGTCGGCGACTTCCAGTTCAACTGACCGCCGCCGCAACCGGCGCAACGCGATGCAGCTGGCGCGCATAGCAGTACCTTGCAGGGCGGCCTTCGCCGCGCTGCTCGTCAGTAGCCTGGTACCGGGCACGCCGATCGCGCAGGAGGTCGCCGTGCCATCGGTAACCTACAGCGACGAGGGCGCGGACGAATGCTTCGCCTGCCACGACGACCAGCTGACGCTCGCGATATTTCGCACGCCCCATGCAGTACCGGACGACCCGTCCGGTCCGTTCGGGCACGGCCAGCTGCAGTGCGAGGCCTGCCACGGCCCGAGTGGCGAGCACGCCGGGCGCGTGCGGCGCGGCCAGGAGCGGCCGCTGTCGATCGGATTCGGCTCGGACGCGGCGACGCCGGTCGACGTGCAGAACGCGATGTGCACGGACTGTCACGCCGTCGACCTCGGCTTCGCCTGGCACGGCAGTGAGCACGACATGAACGAGATCGCCTGTGCCGACTGCCACCAGAGCCACAATGCAAGCGACCCGGTCATGACCACCGCCGGGCAGCCGGCGGTGTGCTTCGACTGTCATCGCGAGCAGCGGGTGGCCGCGCTGAAGCCGTACTCGCACCCGTTCGACGAGGGCCAGATGAACTGCGGCGGTTGCCACAACACGCACGGCTCGGTGACGGACGGCCTGCTGGCGCGCCAGACGCTGAATGACACCTGCTTCGACTGCCACGCCGAGAAACGCGGCCCGTATCTCTGGGAGCATGCGCCGGCGACCGAGGACTGCACGAGCTGCCACGACCCGCACGGCTCGAACCACCCGGGCATGCTGAGCCTGCGCGGCCCGATGCTGTGTCAGGGCTGCCATTCCCAGGCCGGCCACCCGAGTATTGCGTACGGGCCCGAAGGGCTGGCGGACGCGATGCCGAGCATCTACCTGCTCGGCCGCGACTGCGCGAACTGCCACACCCAGGTGCACGGCTCCAATCACCCGTCGGGCTCTAAGCTGATGCAATGACGACGATGCTGCGGAAATTCGCGTTGCTACTCGCCGCCGGGATTGCCGTAGCCGAGGTGAGCGCGCAGGCCGTCGATACCAGCAACTGGAAGTGCGAGCTGTGCCCGTTCGATGACGGCTACCACGCGAACGTCGACGCGGGCGCGAGCTACGTCAGCGACGACGCGGCGCGCTTCGGCAATGCGTCCGGCTATGACGATGCCGGTGTCCATCCCGATCTCGGTGGCGAGGGCAGGTATACAGGCAGCGGCAACTGGATAGGCTGGCAGGCGACCAACCTCGGCCTGGACTCGCGGAATGTGGCCATCGAGGGCGGACGCCATGGCGTGTTCGAGGTGTACGTTGCCTACGACGAGTTGCCGTACAGACTGTTCGGCACGACGGCGACGATCTACTCGGCGAGCGGCTTCGACGCCGTTTCGCTGCCCTCAGGCTGGGTTCGCGCCGGGCAGACCACCGGCTTCACGAACCTGGATTCATTCCTGGTATCCCGTGATAGCGCGAGCGATCGCGAAACGCTGGGCCTCGGCGGGCGCTTCGTGCCGAAAGCAAACGTCGAACTCTTCGCCGACTACCGTCGTCAGCAGCGCGACGGCGTCGACGTCGTCGCCGGCTCGATCTTCACGCAGGCCGCATTCCTGCCGCGCATTATCGACTTCACAACCGATATCGTCGATGCGGGAATACGCTACCGTCGCGGGCCGCTGGACCTGTCGCTGGCCTGGCACGGATCCTTTTTCGAGAACGGCGCGGCCTCGCTCGCGTGGGAGACGCCGTACTCCACGGTGCCGGGTGCGGAGCAGGGCCGTCTCGCGCTGGAACCCGACAACGACTTCCAGCAGCTTGCACTCCGCGGCAGCTACCGCCTCGACGATTACGACACGGTCATCGCCTTCAGCTCCGCCACGGGCAAGGGCGAGCAGAACCAGTCGTTCATTCCGTATACGATCAATCCGAACCTGACAGCGAGCGCCCTGCCCCGGCCATCGCTCGACGGTGAGGTCGACACGGCGAGCCACGCGCTGACCGTCACCGCCCGGCCGCTGGCCGGCGCACGGCTCAAATTCAGCTATCGTTACGATGAACGCGACAACAGTACGACCCGCTCTCCGTACACGCGCGTCATCGTCGACCGATTCGTCTCTGGCGAAACCGAACTCAACACGCCGTATAGCTACGAGCGTTCGCAGTTTACGCTGCACGGTGAATACGACCTGCTCGACGATGTCCGCGTGTCGGCGGGCTACGAGCGCAAGGACATGGATCGCGACTTCCAGGAGGTTGCCGCGCAGAGCGAGGACTCGGGCTGGGGACAGCTGCGCTGGCGGCCGCAAAACTGGCTGTCGCTCGAGCTCGAGGGCGGTTCGTCGAAACGCGACGTCGATCGCTACGACACGACCGTGGCCGCCAGCCTGGACCAGAACCCGCTGCTCAGGAAATACAACCTGGCGTACCGTTACCGCCAGTACGGTGAACTGCGCGCGACCGCTGCGCCACCGGAATGGCCGCTGTCTCTCGGCGTGACTTCGATGTATGCCGACGACAGCTACACGCGTTCGACGCTCGGCATGACCGAAAGCGACGCACTCAACGTCGCAGTGGACCTGGGCTACACGATTTCCGATCGCGCGTCGTTGTACCTGCACGCCGGTCAGGATCGCTACGACGCAACACAGACGGGGAGCGAATCGTTTGCCTCGCCCGACTGGCGGGCGAGGCACGAGGACCGTTTCGACTACTACGGCGGCGGATTGGCGCTCGCCGGCATCGGCGAACGCGCGGACCTCACGCTCGACTACCTGCGCAGCAGCGGTGAGACGGACATCAGCGTAACGGAATTCGCAGGCGGTGGCGGGCCGCTGCCGGCGCTCGATTCCGATCTCGAGTCGCTGCGGCTGAAGCTCGACTACCGGCGTACGGAGCGGCTGACGGT
>CALKYK010000428.1 GCA_938003715.1 uncultured Gammaproteobacteria bacterium | reverse complement strand
ATCACGACCCGGGCCGACCACCGATCGCGGTCGAGGCCGAGGCCAGCGGCGATTTCACGCGGTTGCTGTTCGCCGACGACGAGTACGGGCGCTACGCCTGGGAGGTCGTGTCCCGGACGCTCGCCTACGCCGCGGCGCTGGTGCCGGACGTCAACGACTCGCCGGTCGCGATCGACGACGCGATGAAGCTCGGCTACAACTGGATTCGCGGCCCGTTCGAGATGCTCGACGAGATCGGCACGGCGCGCTTCGCCGAGCGGCTCGCCGCTGACGGCCGCGACGTGCCGCCGTTCGTGGAGACGGCGGCCGGCCGGTCCTTTTATCGCGTCCAGGGAGGTGAACTGCAGCACCTTGCCGCGGACGGCGATTTCCGGCCGATCGAGCGGGCACCCGGCATCCGCCGCTTCTCGGAGGAGCGGCGCACGCAGCAACGCGTGCTCGGCAACGACGTCGCCAGCTACTATTCACTGCCGGAGGCGGTCGGGCTGGTCGAGTTTCACAGCAAGGCAAACACGCTCGACGGCAATTCGATGCGGGTCGTCGCCGACGCGATCGCGCATGCCGTCGAAAACCACCGCGCACTGATCGTGCACAACGACGCGCAGCATTTTTCCTGCGGCGTGAACCTGGAAAGCGTGCTGGGCTTCATCGAGGCTTCGGATTTCGACGGGCTCGACGCGTTTCTCGACCACTTTCAGCAGACGGTGCAGGCGCTGAAAGCGGCGCCGATCCCGGTGCTCGCTGCACCTTCAGGCCTGTCGCTCGGCGGCGGCTTCGAAGTGGTCCTGCACTGTGACAAGGTGATCTACCACGCCAACTCCGTCACCGGCCTGGTCGAAACGCTGGTCGGCGTGGTGCCGGGCGGCGGCGGCGTCAAGGAAATGCTGTACCGCTGGGCGGCGCATCACGGCGACGTGACGAAAGGCGCCTGGGACGCGTTCATGAACATCGGCTACGGCAAGACCGCCCGCTCGCCTCTCGAAGCGCGCGAACTCGCGATGTTTCGCGACGGCACGGACGAATACGTGATGAACCGCGATCGCCTGCTCGATACGGCGCTGCGCGCGGCGCTCGCGATGGCCGGGGACTACCGGCCGTCGGCGCGGCAGCCGTTGGCGATGCCCGGGCGCGAGGTGTGGCAGGAAATGCGCGACTGGCTGGACCGGGCACACGGCAAGGGGCGCCTGACGCCGCACGACGTCACCACCGGCTCGCAGATCGCGATGATCGTCACCGGCGGCGACGTCGATGCCGGCACGGAAATGACCGAACAGGATCTCTACGACCTGGAGCGGCGGGCGTTTCTCATGCTCGCGCAAACCGACGAGACGCGCGCACGCATCCGCCACATGCTCGAGTACGGCACGCCGCTCAGGAACTAGCAGCGTGTTGAAAAAAGCCTCATGCGAGCGTGAGACTTTTTCAACAGGCTGCTAGCAGCAAACCTTAATCGATCAGCTTGTCGCTCAGGCTCTTTGCCGAGCGCCGCACGCGCGGCAGCAGGTCGGTCAGCAGGTCTTCGTCGCTGCGCACGTCGTCGTAGATCGCGAGCACCATCGCCGCGACGACGTTGCCGACGACGTTCCTGACCGGCACCGCCAGCGCACGCATCGATTTCGCGAACACGAGTTCCGTCTGCGCGTAGTCGTCCTCGCGGGCCTTCTCGACCAGCTCGACAATTTCCGCCTTGCTGCGCGACGACGTCGCGAGCACGTCCTTGTCGTCGAGTTCGTCCATGTACGCGTCGAAAAGCTCCGCCTTCAGGCTCGCGAGCAGCACGAGACCCGACGCCGTGACGTAGGCCGGGCGACGATGGCCAATGTTCACGGTGATCGTAACCACGTTGCGGCTCGAGGGCGGTACCGATTTCGCGATGTACAGTACGTCCGGGCCTTCGAGCACGGTGACCGCTGCCGCCGAGCGCGCTTCCGTGGCCAGTCCGTCCAGGATCGGCTGCGCCAGGCCGGGCAGGCTGGCCGTCGACACGTAGCCGTAGCCCAGCTTCAGGCATTTCGGCAGCAGGTAGAAATAGCGGCCGGTGCGACCGACGAAGCCGAGTTCCCTGAGCGTGTACAGGC
>CALKYK010000427.1 GCA_938003715.1 uncultured Gammaproteobacteria bacterium | reverse complement strand
CCGGGCGACCTGGTCGCGATCCTCGAAGCGCTCAAGCAGGCCGGCGCATTGCGCGCCGAGCTGCTGGTGATCTGACCGCATATCGATGGATACGGCATCCGTCACGGATTTCACGCAGTTCGCGGCGCTTCGGCGCGGCGCGAACAACGACGACCCGCAGGTACTGCGCGAGGTTGCGGGCCAGTTCGAGGCGCTGTTCGTGCAGACGATGATGAAGAACATGCGCGAGGCGAAGCTGGCCGAACCGATCTTCGGCTCGAGCGACCAGCACGACATGTACCAGGACATGCTGGACCGCCAGTACGCGCTGGAAATGACGAAAGGCCGGGGCATCGGCCTCGCCGACATGCTGGTACTGCAGCTCGGCGGCGGCAGCCGCACGGGCTCGACAGAGAAAGCCATGTACAACGAAATTAATGCTGCGCAGGCGGCGCCGCTGTGGAAACGGCCCGAGGAATTCGCGCGTGACATATGGCCGCATGCCGAAAAAGCCGCGCGCAAGCTGCGCGTGTCGGCGGAAGGCCTGGTCGCGCAGGCGGCGCTCGAAACCGGCTGGGGCCGGCACGTCATGCGGCGGAGCGATGGCGCGCCGAGCTACAACCTGTTCGGCATCAAGGCCGGCAGCAACTGGGCGGGGCCGACGGCGAGCAGGCGCACGCTCGAATTTCGCGACGGCGTCAGCGCGCACGAACTGGCGCGTTTTCGCGCCTACCCCAATCTCGAGGAGACGTTCGACGACTACGTGCGCGTGATCGGGACGCAGCCGCGTTACGACAACGTGCGCAACAACGGCGAAGACACCGCGGCGTTCGCGAGAGCTTTACAGGCGTCAGGCTATGCAACCGATCCGCACTACGCGGAGAAGATCGAACGCATCCTGGACGGCGACACGATGCGAAAGGCGCTGGCCGGCATCAAGTCGGCGTCCGCCCCGCCGATAACGGACCCGCAAGTCACGGCGGGGGCCATGACCGCTGCACGTTAACGGATTCACATCATGCCGAGCCTGCTCAATACCAGCCTGACCGGACTCATCGCGTTCCAGCGCGCGCTGGACATGACCGGGCACAACATCGCAAACGCGAACACGCCAGGCTACAGCCGCCAGGTCGGGCACTTCACCGCGCGCATCGGCGGCGGCGCGGGCAGCGGCTACATCGGTGGCGGCACCCAGCTGCGGGAAATAAAACGCGTCTATGACGAGCTGCTCGGTGAGCAGCTGAAGAACGCGACGACAGGGCACGCCCGCTTCGGCGTCCTCGCGGAAATGACGTCGCGCATGGACACGCTGCTCGCGGACCCGCAGACGGGGCTGTCCGCCAGCATGCAGGGTTTCTTCAACGCGGTGCAGGACGTTGCGAACGATCCGGCGTCGATTCCGGCCCGCCAGGCCGTGCTCGGCGAGGCGGACGGCATCATCGAACGCTTCCGGGCGCTGGATTCGCGCTTCGCCGAACTCGGCATCGAGGTCAACCAGCGCATTGCGACGGCGGTCGACGATATCAACCGCCTGGCGAACTCCATTGCCACGATCAACGACCAGATCGTGCTGGGTTCGGGCATTTCCGGGCGGCCGCCGAACGACCTGATGGACCAGCGCGACCTGCTGGTCCGCCAGCTCGGCGAGCAGGTCGCAATCTCGACGACGATTGCCGACGACGGCTCGATGAGCGTCTTCATGGGCTCCGGCCAGGCGCTCGTGATCGGCAAGGAGGTCAAGGAGGTCGGCACGCGCGGCAGCGAATTCGACCCGACGTCGCTGCAGATCGTGTACAAGGGCTCGGCGGGCAACACGCCGCTCGACAACAGCCTGACCGGCGGCATCGTCGGCGGACTGCTGGAATTCCGCAGCCGGCTGCTCGACCCGGCCCGCCAGTCGCTCGGCGAAACGGCCGTCGCACTGGCGTCGCAGTTCAACCAGCAGCACCGGGCCGGCATGGACCTGCGCGGCACGCTCGGCACGGACTTCTTCGGCATCGGCCAGCCCACCGTGCTGACATCCGGGTTCAATACCGGCTCCGGGGTGGCAACGGCGACGATCGCCGACGTCGGCGCACTGACCGGCGCCGACTACATACTGGAATACGACGGCGCGAACTACAGCCTCATGCGCGCCGACACGCAGCAGGCTGTAGCGATGCCCGGCACCGGCACCGGCGCCGTCCCTTTCGTCGCCGATGGCCTGGAGTTCGTCGTCGGCGGCGCGCCGGCGGCCGGCGACCGGTTGCTGATCCGCCCGACGCGCGATGCTGCCGGATCGCTCGGTCGCGTGCTCGACGATCCGCAGGCGCTCGCGATGGCGACGCCGGTTCGGGCGGAAAGCTCGGATGCAAACCTCGGCGATGCGACGATCGGCAACGTGTTCGTCACCGATGCGACCGATCCGAACCTCCTGTCGCCGGTACTGATCGAATTCACGAGCCCGACCACCTACAGCGTAAACGGCGCCGGTTCGTTTACCTATACCAGCGGCGCCCCGATTGCGCTCAACGGCTACACGTTCCAGATCGACGGGCTGCCGGCGTCCGGTGACCAGTTCACGCTCGGCGCCAATACGGGCGCCAGCGGCGACAACGGCAACGGCCTCCTGCTTGCGGACGTCCAGTCGCAGGGCGTCCTGGCCGGCGGCACGATCAGCATCAACGACAATTACGGCCAGCTGGTGGCGAACGTCGGCTCGACGTCGCGCCAGGTGCAGGCGAACCTCGACGCGCAGTCGGTCATCCTCGGCAATACCGAGGCGTCCTACCAGGCCAAGTCCGGCGTCAACCTGGACGAAGAAGCGGCGAACCTGGTGCGCTACCAGCAGGCCTATCAGGCCGTCGCGCAGATCGTCGCGGTCACCAGCACCCTGTTCGACAGCCTGTTAAGGGCAACGGGTCGCTGACGATGCGCGTTTCGACGAGCGGTTCGTACCAGCGCGGGCTGTCGATGATGCAGCAGATCCAGGCTGCGCTCGACCGCACCCAGCGCCAGATCTCCAGCGGTCGCCGCATCCTCACGCCGTCCGAGGATCCGATTTCGGCGGGGCGGGTGCTCGAGATGAAGGAGGTGCTGTCGCGGCTAACGCAGTTCGACCGCAACGGGCAGATCGCGAAGAACCGGCTGGGCCTCGAGGAATCGGTCCTGAAGAACGTCGGCGACGTGCTGCAGCGCGTACGCGAGCTCGGCGTCCAGGCTGCGAACGCCACGCAGTCGAACGAATCGCGCGCGCTGATCGCCATCGAGATGCGCGAGCATCTCGATCACCTGGTCGAACTCGCGAACCAGAAGGACGGCAACGGCCGCTACCTGTTTGCCGGCAACATGGACGGCACGGCGCCGGTGAATCGCAGCGGCTCCACGTTCACCTACAACGGCGACCAGGGTCGGCGGCTGATCCAGATCGGCGAGACGCGGCGCATCGCCGATGGCGATCCCGGCGCCGACATCTTCTTCCGCATCCGTGACGGCAACGGGGCGTTTGCCATCGCAGCCGCCGGCGCCAATATCGGCAACGGCGTCACGGGCGCCGGCAGCGTGACCGACCCGACGCTGTACGACCAGGATACCTACACGGTAACGTTCCTCGACCCGGCGAATTACGAGGTGCGGGACTCGTCAGCGGCGCTGGTCACGAGCGGCACCTTCCAGCCCGGCGACATGCTTGCGTTTCGCGGCATCGAGTTCGCGATCGACGGTCAGCCGGCGGCCAGCGACAGCTTCACGGTCTCGCCGAGCCGCTTCAGGAACGTGTTCGCAATGGTCAGCGACCTCGCCGCCGCAGTTTCCGCGACGGTGAGCGACGACGCGTCGCGTGCGGCCCTGCAGAACGGCATCAATACCGGCCTGCTGGACATGGACCAGGCGCTCGGCAACCTGCTCGACGTACGCACGCAGATCGGCTCGCGGCTCGCGGCTATCGACACCCAGGAAGATCATAACGGCGCCTTCGCGCTCACCCTGCAATCGACGATCGCTGAGCTCGAGGATCTCGACTATGCCGAGGCGATCTCGCGGCTGAGCCTGCAGGCCTCGACGCTCGAAGCTGCACAGCAGACTTTCATTCGCACCCCGAGCCTGTCGCTCTTCAATTATTTCTGATCGCTGGTCGGCCGCGAGCCGACCGCAATCGTCCTTAAGTTCCCTCCCCGACGGCCGATAGCCATGGTGTTCTCCGGCGTGCGGCATCCTCGTGCCGCGATACAAAGATTGACGATACGAAAGGGTGGCCAATGGACGTTGCAGCTAAGGAACAGACCGACAAATTCGCGCTCGTGCAGATTCTCGCGGACGATCTGTCCCGTGGCGGAATCGAGATTCCGTCGTTTCCGGACATCGTCGTGCGCATTCGCAAAGCGCTCGCCGACGAAAACGTGACCGTCGACAAGATCGTGCAGATCGTCGGCGCCGACCCGGTGCTCGCCGCGCGCATTTTGACGATTGCGAACTCCGCCGTCATGCGCGGCGCCGGCGACCCGATCACCGATCTGCGCACCGCGGTCAACCGTATCGGTCATGCGATGGTGCGCAACACGGCCGTATCGCACGGCATCGCGCAGTCGAAAAAGGCGATCAAGCTGGAGCAGGCCAGGGTCTGTCTCGACAACCTGTGGGACGAGTGCGCCTACGTCGCCGCAGTCTGCTACGTCCTGACCCGGCAACGCACGAAACTCAACCCGGACGAAGCCATGCTGATCGGGCTGATGCACGGCATCGGCAAGCTGTACATCCTGGGCCGCGCGGAGAGCCATCCGGAACTGTTCGACGAGCAAAACGCGCTCGAGCACATCATGGACGAATGGCATGCACAGATCGGTTCGTCGATCGTGGATACCTGGGGCTTTGAGGCGCACGTGGCGCACGCGATCGGCAACTATGCGGATCTCGAACGCGATCACGACGGCGACGTCGACTACACCGACGTGCTTTCGCTCGCGCAACTGATTGCCCAGTTCGTCCGCGCCGAAAACATGGAAGTACAGCTCGACAGCGTGCCGGCCGCGCGACGGCTGAACCTGTCGACCGCCGACATGATGCCTATCCTGAACGAGTCACGCGACCAGATTCGTGACCTGCGCAACGCGCTCGGTAAGTAACGAAAGGTCGATTCACACCGACGCGACGAGGCTATACACAAAACTTTTTTCGCGCCCTGCATCACAGTTTTTCGATTCGCGTCTCAAGTTTCGCGCGCATCGGTCGGGGCCGGAAACACGATGAAAAATTCTGCGACGAGAATTGCTAAAGATTTCAAATCGCAAACCGATAACGGATTCGAACGGCGGTCTTGAACGGATTTCGCGGCCCCAGACTAGACTACCGGCAGCATTAGCAGACCGGGTTACTTTGATCAGGAGTTAAACAAATGGCACTGACGATCAACACAAATGTTGCTTCGCTTAACGCGCAACGCAACTTGGGTCGTTCGCAAGGTTTGCTAAACCAGTCACTGGAAAGACTGTCTACGGGCTTGCGAATCAACAGCGCAAAGGATGACGCAGCAGGACTCGCGATTTCCGAGCGTTTCACGACCCAGATACGCGGCCTGAACCAGGCGGTACGGAATGCCAACGACGGTATTTCCCTCGCCCAGACGGCCGAAGGCGCGCTTGCAGAACTGAACAACAACCTGCAGCGCATTCGTGAACTGGCGGTCCAGGCGGCCAACGCCACGAACTCGGCGTCGGACCGCGCGGCACTCGATCAGGAGGTGCAGCAGCGCCTCGCGGAGATTGATCGTATCGCCACGCAGACCGCGTTCAATGACCAGACGCTGCTCGACGGCACGTTTGGCAATGCGGCCTTCCAGGTTGGCGCCAACGTCGGCCAGACGATCTCGGTCACGCTGAACTCGAGCATGCGCACGATCTCGATCGGCAAGACGGCTGACTATGTCGGCGGCGCCGCGTTCGATTCGTCGCTTGCCGTCGGCCAGCAGGGCACCGGCGTCGACGCCAGCGCCATCGGCGCCGGCGAGCTGACGGTTGCCATCGGCACCGGTTCCGCTAACGCGGTCGTCGCGTCCGTCGCGGAAAATGCCGCCGCCGGCCTCACGGCCAGCAGCGCTCAGGCGAAGGCCAAGGCGCTCAACTCGTCCGGCAGTTCCGGCCTGACGGCTACGGCCGACACGACTGCCGTTTTCGCAGTCGCCGACGTCACCGCGGCCGCGTACAACCTGACGATCAACGGCCAGGCGATCTACACGGCGCGGGACTTCTCGACGACAAACCTGACCGGTACGGACTTCGTCACCGCGGTCAACGCGAACGCGTCGGCAACGGGCGTCACCGCCTCGTTCGACAGCGCGAACAACCGCGTCACGCTGTCCGCAGCCGACGGCCGCGACATCATCATCTCTCAGGATGACGGTGGTGCTGCCGAAGCGACCGGTCTGGGCGTCACCGACGATACGCTGAACAACAGCGTCAACGACGCGCTCGACCTGGATGCCGGCACGACGGCAACCGCGGTCGGCTCGATCCGCCTGACCGCGGCCGAGCAGCTCGTCATCGGCGGTTCGACCCCGGCCCGCATCGGCTACACGGCCACGACGCTGGCGCTCGGCGCAGCCGCGCTGAACACCTCCGGTGTGACCACGGTCGCCGACGCGAACACGACGATCACCCGGGTCGACGCGGCCCTGACCTCGGTCAGCGGACTGCGCAGCCAGTTCGGCGCGATCCAGAATCGTTTCGAGTCGACGATCGCAAACCTGCAGGCGGTATCGGAAAACCTGGCTGCCTCGCGGGGCCGGATCCAGGACGCCGACTTTGCGGCAGAGACCGCTGCGCTGACCAAGGCGCAGATCCTGCAGCAGGCCGGCGTATCGGTACTGGCCCAGGCCAACGCCCAGCCGCAGCTCGCACTGAGCCTGCTGCAGTAAGCGGAGGCCTGATGTAACTCTCCGTTTGCCGGGCGACAAGGAAGTCGCCCGCACGGAGTTTTATAGGAGATAACTATGTCGGAGCAAGCGTTAAAGCCAGCACCCTCCGGCACCGGTTCAGTCGCCGGTCTCGCCGCCACGGGCACCTACCCGGTGCTTCCGGACGGCAAGGCTGCGCCTGCCGACGGCAAGGATTTGCCGAAAGTCGAATTCGAAAAACCTGACATTGATCGTCTGGTGCAGGAACTGAATACAGTCAGCCGGAGCATAGGTCGCGACCTCCGTTTCCAGGTCGATCTCGACAAGGGCTATGCGGTCATCCAGGTACTCGACAGCGAAACCGGCGAGATCATTCGCCAGATTCCACAGGACAAGGCGGAGGTCAGCCTGTCCGATTCGGGGACGCTCGAAATTCGCCTGTTCGACGAGCGCGTCTGAGCACGGTCGCACGACGTGAGTCACGGGATTGGCACGAATCTTGAAGCGTATCGTGTACCCGTCGCTTGAAGAGATCAGAGCGGAAACTGAGACCCGACTATGGCCAGCATCATTTCATCCGGAATCGGTTCCGGCCTGGACATCGCCGGGCTGGTACAACAGCTCGTAGCGGCAGAGGCGGCCCCCGTGCAGACCCGACTGGCACAACAGGAAGCCCGCGTCCAGGCCAAGTTGTCCGCGTTCGGAACCCTGAAGTCGGCGCTCGCCGACTTTCGCGACAAGCTCGACGTGATGCGCGACGCCAGCAAGTTCCTGGCGCGGACGGCAGCCTCCGGCAACGAGGACCTGTTTACCGTCAGCGCCGCCGAATCGGCACTGCCGGCGAGCTATTCGATCGAGGTCGCGCAGCTTGCCACGGCGCAGAAGCTGACCTCGGGCGCCTTCGCTTCGTCGGACACCGTCGTTGGCACCGGCACCCTGTCGATCACGGTCGGTGCCGATACCTTCAACCTGGCGATCGATTCCACGAACAACACGCTCGCCGCGATTCGCGACGAGATCAATGCCGCGATCGATAACACCGGCGTGTCGGCAACCATCGTCAATGCCGATTCCGGCAGCTACCTGATACTCACTGGTGACAACACCGGCGCGGCAAACTCGATCACGGTGACGCAGTCGGGTGGTGACGGCGGTCTTTCGGCGCTCGAATACGACCCGGTCGGCGGTAACGAATCGCTGACCGAAACCATCGCAGCACAGGACGCGCTGGTCCGCATCGACGGCTTCGACGTCAACTCGGCGACGAACTCGGTCAGCGGGGCGATCGAGGGTGTCACGATCGATCTCGTGTTCGCCGACCCGGGTGTGAATACGAGCCTGGTTGTGTCGAACGACACCGAAACCGTAAACCAGACGATCAGTGATTTCGTTGCCAGCTACAACGCGCTGATCGATACCTTCGACGAACTGACCAGCTACAACGCCGAAGCCGAAATCGCCGGCCCGCTGCTCGGCGATTCGACGATCCGCAGCGTGCGCGAGCAGATCCGGCGCGAGTTTTCGGAAGCGGTGACCGACATCGAAGCGCCGTTCTCGACACTCACCGATATCGGCATCGAAGTGCAGCTCGACGGCAAGCTGTCGATCGAGGGCGGCCTGGCCGGTTTTCTCGACACCGATTTCGCCAAGATCGGCGACCTGTTCGCGACCAGCGACGGCTACGCCGTGCGCGTCTACGACCTCGTCGACAGCTATCTCGCCACTGGCGGCATCATCGAGGCGCGCACCGAAGGCCTGAACAACAGCATCGAAGGATTTTCGGAACAGCGCGAGGCGCTGAACGACCGGCTCGCGTCGCTGGAAACCCGGCTTTTGCGACAGTTCAACGCGCTCGACGCGCTGCTCGGCGAGCTGACGACGACCAGCAATTTCCTCGGCACGCAGCTCAATAACCTGCCCGGGTTTACGCAGCCCGGCAACAACTGACGGATGAGGACCGGAACATGACTCCCAGCGGCGCGGCAGCGATGCGCGAGTACCAGCAGATGAACCTCGAGCACGAGGTCAAGGCGGCGTCGCCGCACCGGCTCATCCAGCTGATGATGGAGCGCATGCTGGCGAAGCTCGCCCTGGCCAAGAGCCACATGCAGCAGAACGACGTGAGCGCGAAGGGCGATCACATCGGCGGCGCGATCAGCATCATCGCGGGGCTGCAGGCCAGCCTCAACTACAAGGCGAACGAGGAACTCTCGTCCAATTTCGACGCCCTTTACGACTACATGAGCCGGCGCCTGCTGGAGGCGAACCTGAACAACGACGCCGGCATCATCGACGAAGTCGACGGCCTGATGCGCGAGCTGAAGGAAGCGTGGGATACCGTCGGCGAGACGCTGCAGGAGGCCGCCGCGCGCTAGCCGGAGCCGGCAATCCCCGGAGGAACGCCATGGACACCGAACTGCTGACAACGGACGACCCGGCCCTCGCAGAAGTCGGGCAGCTGAACCAGGAAATGGAAGCCCTTGCGGTCGAGGGCGAATGGGAGAAAATCTCGGCTCTCCTTGACCGTCGCAACCGCCTGCTGCGGCAGCTCGGTCCGGAGGCGAAGCGCGAGGCCTTCGAGGCATCGCGGCGCTCCACCGAGCGCATCCGCCGGCTGGCGGAAGTGGCACAGCGCGAGGTTGCCGACAAGCTCTCCCGGCTGCAGCGCGGCCGCGAGGCGACCGACAGCTACCAGGCCCACGCCTGAGCCGTAAATAGTCAAAAAAACGCAATAAAAATCGCAAAATTTCAAATAGCCCTTTTCTGGGCTGAAAAATACGTTTTGGCTCGATCCGGGCAGGAACCCTCGATATTTGTGAGTTCGATCACAATGGCGGCGCCGGCCAGCCGGTAAGCTGCATCGCGACTGACAAATCCTTGACATAACGACAATGAAGGTCGTCGCCATGGCACAGTCACAACGCATCAACGGCAAGGTTCTGGTCCTGGACGCGGACAACGCCCGCGCGGCCGAACTGGTCAATCGCCTGAATTTCCTGAATTACCAGGGCGTCCTCGCCGACGATCCGGCCGATCTCGAGGATCTCGCCGACGAGCGCAATATTGCCGTACTGCTTGGCGACGTGGGCGCGGCCGATATCCGCCGCACGTTTCGCACGCTGAATGCCGAACGGCGGCATCTCCCGGTCCTGGCGCTGCACGATGCCGCACGCAGAGCGGTGCAGGGGCAGTCCGCGCCGACCTGGAAACTCGAGTTGCCGATCCGGCGCTCGCAGCTGGAACGGCTGCTGAAGCGGGCCGAGCGCTACGACGGCATCGAGCGCCGGCAGCGCATCACGGGGGCTTCGGCGCCGATTCGCGCTGTACGCAAGCTGATCGAGCAGGTCGCCGATTTCGACACCAACGTGCTCGTGACCGGCGAGTCCGGCACCGGCAAGGAACTGGTCGCACGGACGATCCACGACCTTTCGTCGCGCGCCGGCAAACCTTTCGTACCGATCAACTGCGGCGCGATCCCGGCCGAGCTGCTCGAAAGCGAACTCTTCGGCCACGAGAAGGGCGCGTTTACCGGCGCAATCAGCGCCCGCACCGGGAGGTTCGAACTCGCGGAGGGCGGCACGCTGTTCCTGGACGAGATCGGCGACATGAGCCTCGACATGCAGGTAAAACTGCTGCGGGTGCTGCAGGAACGCACGTTCGAACGCGTCGGCTGCAACACGCCGCGGCGCTGTAACGTGCGCATTGTCGCCGCGACCCACCGTAACCTCGCCGAAGCGGTGGAAAAAGGCACGTTCCGCCAGGATCTCTACTATCGTCTGAACGTGTTCCCGATCGAGATGCCGCCCCTGTACAAGCGGGCCAGCGACCTGCCGATGCTGCTCGAGGAACTGATGATCCAGCACCAGGGCGCGGATGCCGGCAGGCTGCGGATGTCGCCGGAAGCGCTGGAGGCGCTGTCGGCGTATTCCTGGCCCGGCAACGTGCGCGAGCTCTCCAACCTCGTCGAGCGGCTCGCCATCCTGCATCCCAGCGGTGAAATCGGCATCGACGAACTGCCGGCGAAGTACCGCGAAGCACGTGCCGCGGCGCCGGCGCCCGACGAGCGCGAGCCCGCGGACGCCGACCTGCCGGGTATCAGCCTGAAGCTGCACCTCAGGGAAATCGAAAAGAACCTGATCGAGCAGGCGCTGGACGAGGCCGACGGCGTCGTTGCGCACGCGGCACGTCTGCTCAAGATGCGGCGCACCACGCTGGTCGAGAAACTCGCGAAGTACGGTCTCTCCGACTGACGAAGCCGCCGGAATCCCGACCGGGACCCGCCAGGCGCCAGGCCCGCGTCGGAAAATTGACGCGAACGCCGTCGAAGTTCCTTTCTTAAAGCGCTGAAAATAAAAGACTTTAGCCTTTGGCACGCAAATTGCTTCAGTGCTGATGCAGAGAATTCGTGCATCACGGGAGGGCCGATGGCCAGTGCAGCAATGAATGCCGAGGCGCTGAAAAGCGCATTCGAGGCCTTTAACCAGCAGTCGACGGCGCTCGAGGCCTCGTACCGGCGCCTGCAGGAAAAAGTGACGCACCTGACGCAGCAGCTCGAGGTGTCGCAGGCGGCACAGTTCCGCGAGCTCCGCGAAAAAGAGCGCCTGGGCGATCGATTGTCGCGGCTGCTCGAAGCCCTGCCGGGCGCTGTCGTGCTGCTCGACGGCGACGGCATCATCCGCGAGTGCAACGAGCGGGCGACGACGCTGCTCGACCAGCCCCTGGTCGGCTGTGCCTGGTCGGCCATCGTGCGCCGCGAATTTCGCCGCGCCGAATTCACCGACGGCGATCTGAAACGCAAGGACGGCCGCTGGCTGAGTCTCGCGCGGCGGCCGCTCGAGTCCGAGCCGGGCGAAATCCTGCTGCTGACCGACGTCACCGAAACGCGCCGGCTCGCCGAGCTCCTGCAGCGCGCCGAGCGGCTGTCCGGCATCGGCGAAATGACCGCGCGACTGGGGCACCAGATCCGCACGCCGCTCACGAGCGCGATGCTCTATGCATCCCGGCTCGCAAAAGGCGCGGACGAGGAGCAACGTGAAACCGCGCAGATCGTCATCAATCGACTCCGCGAACTCGGCGCGATGGTCGACGACATGCTGCGCTACGCGGCGGGCGTGCCGAAACCCGGCCACGTCGTCGGTGTCGGTGCGCTGCTCGATCGCGTCGCTGAAACGATGCTGCCGCAGTTCGACGGTCGCGGCAGGCTCGCCGTTGTTGTCGCTTCCGGCGATGAAGCGCTCGCGGTGCGCGCGGACGCCGAGGCGCTGCAGGGTGCGCTGACGAATCTCGTCAGTAACGCCTTGCAGTCGGCCGCGGACGGGCGCGACCTGACGGTCGAACTCGGCGCCGTGTGCCGCGAAGAACGCGTCTGCCTGACCGTCGCCGACAACGGCCACGGTATTGACGCAACGCTCCGGGAGCGGATTTTCGAACCCTTCTTCACGACCCGGCCACAGGGCACCGGGCTCGGGCTGGCAGTGGTCCGTTCTGTCGCGGCCGCACACGAAGGCGAGGTCGGACTCGAGTCCGGACCGGGCGGCAGCACGTTTTCGATCTGCCTGCCGCTGGTCGATGCAGACGATGCGGGGGTGCGGGATGACTGAGCCTGCGGTCCTGATCGTCGAAGACGACGCGAACCTTCGCAAGGCGCTGTCCGATACGCTCGGCGACGGCGACTACCCGGTCATCACCGCGGAGAGCGGGCCGGAAGCGCTGCGCATCCTGGACAGCGAACCGGTCGGCCTGGTCGTCAGCGACCTGCAGATGGAACCGATGGACGGCCACGAACTGCTCGGCCGCATCCGCGAATGTCACCCGGCGCTGCCCGCGGTACTGATGACCGCGTACGGCACGATCGAGAACGCCGTCGACGCGATGCGTAACGGCGCCGCCGACTACCTGGTAAAACCTTTTGCCGTCGACGACCTGAAGACCGTCATCGACAAGTACCTGCGAACAGCGCCGGGCACCGGGAGGCCGGTCGCAGAGGATCGCAAGACGGTCGAGTTGCTGCGCGTCGCGGAGCGGGTCGCGCAAAGCGACGCTACGGTGACGCTGAACGGCGAATCCGGCACCGGCAAGGAAGTTTTCGCACGCTTCATCCACAGGTGTTCGCCGCGCGCAGGCGGCCCATTCGTCGCACTGAACTGCGCCGCGATCCCGGAAAACATGCTCGAGGCGATGCTGTTCGGTCACGAAAAAGGCGCATTCACCGGCGCCAGCGCGGCGCATGCCGGCAAGTTCGAACAGGCGAACGGCGGCACGCTGCTGCTCGACGAGATATCGGAAATGGACCTCGGCCTGCAGGCGAAGCTCTTGCGCGTGATCCAGGAACGGGAAGTCGAGCGCATCGGCGGCCGCGAAACGATCGCGCTCGACGTCCGGGTCCTCGCGACGACGAACCGTGATTTGAAGCGCCAGGTTGCAGAAGGGCGCTTCCGCGAGGACCTCTACTACCGGCTCAACGTGTTCCCACTGCACATCCCGCCGCTGCGCGAACGTCGCGACGACATCCTGCCGCTGGCCGAAGCCGCGATTGCGCGCTGCATCGACGCCGGGCGTACGCCGCCGACGCTGACCGACTGTGCACAGAAGCGACTGCTCGGGCACGACTGGCCCGGCAACGTGCGTGAGCTCCACAACCTGATCGAGCGCAGCCTGATCCTTCTGCCCGGCAACGAGCTTGCGGCCGGCAACCTGATTTTCGAGGACGCGACGCTCGATGACGTCGCCGACTACACGGCCGAGAGCGGCCTGCAGGACGATCTGAAGCAGCGTGAGTGGCAGCTGATCGTCGATGCACTGCGCGCAGCACGCGGCAACCGCAAGTCCGCCGCTGACCGGCTGGACATCAGCCCGCGCACGCTGCGCTACAAGCTCGCGCGCATGCGCGAGGATGGATTCGCGCTGCCGGACGATCTCGACGTCCGCACACAGGCACAGTGAGGAGTCAATGCAATGAACGAAATCAGCCCGACGGACCTGCTGGCACAGATACGGACGATGCACGCCGAGCTGCAGGGCGACACCCGCGTCGCGCCGTCCGGACCGACGGCCTTCGGCAACCTGCTGAAGGACGCGATCACGACCGTCAACGAGACGCAGATGCAGTCGTCCGCGATGAAGCGCGGCTACGAGGCCGGCACCAGCGATGCGAGCCTTGCCGAGGTGATGATCGCTTCGCAAAAAGCCGACCTGTCCTTTCGCGCGATGACCGAGGTGCGCAACAAGCTCGTCACCGCGTACCAGGAAATCATGAACATGCCCGTTTAAAGGATTGAGTGCCCGACATGGATAATCCGACCATCATCGAATCGACGGCCACGCCGGTCGGCCAGATGAACCTGAAAACGGTGCTCGGCATACCCGCCGTGCGCCAGGTGATACTGCTGCTCGGGATCGCGGTCGCGGTCGCCGCCGGCGTTGCGATCGTCTTGTGGTCGAAGTCGCCGGGATACACGCAGCTGTATACCGATCTCGACAACGCCGACGCGGCGCAGGTATCCGAAGTCCTGCGCAGTGCCGAAATCGGCCACAAGCTCGACACCGAATCCGGCAGCGTGCTGGTCGAGGAGGACCGACTCCACGACGCGCGCCTGACGCTCGCCGGCGCCGGACTGCCGGCGGGCGCCTCGGCCGGCATGAGCATGATCCAGGACCAGTCGAGCTTCGGCGTCAGCCAGTTCATGGAAGGCGCACGCTACCAGTATGCGCTGGAAGCGGAGCTCGCGCGCACGATCTCGCACCTGGGCGCGGTGCGCGACGCGCGTGTGCATCTCGCGCTGCCGAAGCAGACCGCGTTCATCCGTGACCAGAAAAGCGCGAGCGCGTCAGTGCTGCTGCAGCTGTTCCGCGGCAGCCTGCTCGAACCCGACCAGGCCGCGGCGATCGTCAACCTCGTCGCATCCAGCGTGCCGAACCTGTCGCCGAAGAACGTCACGCTGATCGACCAGCAGGGCCGGCTGCTGAGTTCTGCAGCCGACCAGTGGAACGACGCGCAGACGATCGCGCAGTTCAAGCACACGCAGCGGGTCGAGGAAACCTATCGCCGCCGTATCGAGGACCTGCTGACGCCGCTCGTCGGTCCCGGCCGCGTACGCGCGCAGGTCGTCGCGCAGATGGACTTCACCGTAATTGAGGAAACGCGCGAGGCGTTCGACCCGGCCACCACCGTCGTGCGCTCCGAGTCGCTCGAAGAACAACAGAGTCGCGCCGGGCAGCTGACGCCGGAAGGCGTCCCCGGCGCGCTGTCGAACCAGCCGCCGGTCGCGGCCGCCGACGATGCGCTGCAGGCGAATACCGAGGGCAATGCGGGAGACGCGCTGAATTCCTCGCGGAGCTCGGTACGCAATTTCGAAGTCGACCGGACCATCAGCCGCACGCGGCAACCGACCGGCACGATCGAGCGCTTGTCGATCGCCGTGCTCGTCGACGACAGCCCGATGGAAGGCGTCGACGCGGACAGCTACCAGCCGCTGACCGACGCCGACATCGAGCGCTTCACCGCGCTGGTCCGCGAGGCGGTGGGTTTCGACGCCGCACGCGGCGACACGGTCGCGGTCGTCAACGCCGCGTTCCGCACCTTGCCGGAAGCACCGCCGGTCGAGGAGCCGGCAATCTGGGAGAAGCCGATCGTCAAGGAGATCGGCAAGCAGGCCGGCGGCGTCGTGCTGGCGCTCGCGCTCGCGTTCGGCCTGGTCCGTCCAATGCTGAAAAGCCTGGTCGAGGCGAACGCTTCCTCGTCGGCGGAATACCTCGCCGGCGGCGGAACCGCCGTGCTGGCCCCGGGGGCAGCGCCGCAGGTGCGCGGCGGCAACGCGGCCCTGGCGGCGCCGAGCTACGACGAGAAGGTCGCAGCGGCCAAGAACATCACGGGGCACGATCCTGCGCGGGTCGCGCAGGTCGTCAAGAAATGGGTGAATGCCGATGAGTGAGGCAGGCGGAGCACTGTCCGGGACCCAGCGCGCCGCGCTGCTCCTGATGACGCTGGGCGAAAAGGAGGCGTCGGAAGTCCTGAAGTATATGGGCGCGAAAGACGTGCAGCAGCTTGGCTCGGCGATGGCGTCGCTTAAGAACGTGACCAAGGAGCAGGCGGACGGCGTGCTGGACTGGTTCATCACCGACGTCGAGAACCAGACTGCGTTCGGCATCGGCACCGAGGACTACGTGCGCAAGGTCCTGACCCATGCGTTCGGCGACAAGAAGGCCGACACGTTCATCGATCGGATCCTGATCGGCAGCGACGCGCAGGGTCTCGATGCCCTGAAATGGATGAGCGCAAAGGACGTCGTCGACATCATCCGCGCCGAACACCCGCAGATCGTCGCGATCGTGATCGCGTATCTCGAACCGGAGACGGCGGCCGAGGTCATCGAGGAGCTGCCCGAAGACATGCGTGCCGAAGTGGTCATGCGCATCGCGCGCCTGTCCGATGTGCAGCAAAGCGCGCTGGCCGAAATCGAAAACCTGATTGCCGCGAAATCCTCTGACGCGGGCAAGACGCGCACCGAAAAGGTCGGTGGCGACAAGGTCGCGGCGAACATCATCAACGCGCTGGCGCCGGCGAAGGGCGAGGAAATACTCGAGAAGATCAAGGAGAAGAACGAGGAGCTGTCGACCCGCATCCAGGACCAGATGTTCGTCTTCGAAACGCTGCTGAACGTCGACGAGCGCGGCATCCAGGCGCTGCTCAGGGAAATCTCCAACGACCTGCTGGTCGTGGCGCTCAAGGGCTGCGACCCGGAAGTGCGCGACAAGATCCTGAACAACATGTCCAAGCGCGCGGCGACCCTGCTGAAGGAAGACATGGAAGCGAAGGGCCCGACGCGCCTGTCGGAGGTCGAGGAGGCGCAGAAGGAGATCCTGGAGGTCGCGCGTCGCCTCGCCGAGTCCGGCGACATCAACCTGGGCCAGGGCGGAGAGGAATATGTCTGAGACCGACGGCGGCGATGCCGGGCCGGGCGGCAACGTCAGTCGCTGGGAGATCCCCGCGCTCGACGGCTCGTCGGGCGACGGCTTTCTCACCGCCGGGCGCCTGCAGGAACTGCAGAAACAGGCCTGGGACGAAGCGTACAAGGCCGGCCACGATGCCGGCTACAAGGCGGGCGAGGAGGCCGTACGTGAGCGCGCAGCGCGCTTCGACCAGCTGCTGATCGCGCTCGCCGAACCGTTCGACAAACTCGACGAGACGGTGGAAAAGCAGCTCGTCGAACTCGCGATGACCGTCGTGCGGGCGCTGTTCCGCCGCGAGATTCGCACCGAGCCGTCGCATGTAATCGGCGTCGTACGCGAGGCGATCCAGCTGCTGCCGGTCGCGAGCCGCGACATCAAGGTACACCTGCATCCCGACGACGCGGCGCTGGTTCGCGAATCGCTGTCGTCCGCCGAAGGCGAACGGGCATGGAGCATCGTCGAGGACCCGCTGATTGCGCGCGGGGGCTGCAAGGTCACGACCGAGCAATCGCAGATCGACGCGCAGGCGGAGACGCGCCTGAACGCCATCATCAGCGGCATCTCCGGCGACGAGCGCAGGTAGATGGAAGCCGACCTGCCGCAGTTTGCCGGGCCGAACCCGAATCGCACCCTCGAACGCCCGCTGCGACTCGGGCGTTACGTCGAGCGGGCGCTGGATCCGCAGCCGACGCTGGTCGTTGGGGGCGTGCTGCGC